>JAFUAR010000028.1 GCA_017460585.1 Clostridia bacterium | reverse complement strand
GATGATTTCTGGGATGAATGGCGTTTGCTCAAGGGAATGTTCGAACGCGCGGAGAAGTGGTGTGTACACGCGGCGCCCGGGCATTGGCCCGATGCGGATATGCTGCCCCTCGGCGCGTTGCGGCAGTGCTACGATGAGGATGAAGGCGGCGCGCAGTTTGGCGAACGCGCGCGACATAATTGGACCAACTTCACCGAGGCGGAACAGCGTACCATGATGGCGTTGTGGTGCATGATGCGTTCTCCCATGATGATGGGCGGAGAAATGACGAAGAACGACGATTTTACCTTCTCGCTCATGACCAATGGGGACTTGCTGGATATATTGCGCAAGAGCTGGTGCGGTCATCCGCTGCGCACTACGGAGGAAGAATCCGCGTGGATTGCGCCGCTCAGAGACGGAAATGGTTTCTACGCAGCGGTATTCAATCTTTCCGATGAAACGCGCACGGTATCGATTGCGAACGATTCCATTGAAGCGGAGTCCATTTCCGCCAAGGAGCTGTTTACCGGTATCGATACGCAAGCGCTCAGCGCCACGCTGCCGCCGCACGATTGCGCCGTTTGGCTTGTAAGAGGGGCATAAATCACAACGAAGCAGGGGAGCAGACACATCCGATTCCCGCTACAAACTGCCGAGAAAGTCTATAACTGCAAGGAACTCGCCGAAAACGACGAGTTCCTTTGCTTCCTTGGCAGCCGAAAAGGGCGTTATAAAGGGGCTGTGAAACAAGAACGTTTCAAAAAACGCTTGAGCTTCACAGCCCCGATTTGGTTGCATGGCGCTTAGAGCGCTTCGGGTTCAACTTGCAGTATATCGTTGAAATAATTGTTGGCGATCATAAATACGCCCATGGTGGTAATCACCACGATTTCCTCGTCGGTAAATTCCTGCTTCATGCGCAGGAAGAGCTCGTCGGAAACGCCCTTGGGATCCTTCGCCATCGCCTGTCCATATTCGATCAGCAGCTTCTCGCGCGGCTCAAAATCGAAGTGCTCGAAATCTTCAATTCCATATTGGCGCAAAAGCTTGATGAAGTAGGTGCTGCATACAATGCATTCGTTTTGCGCGGAAATGGCATATTCAAAGAAATCCGCGGCGCGCTTGCCAATGAACCGCTGGAGCTCACGATCTACCGCGTAGGATTCGACTTCCAGCGCGTGAAAAGCCGTTACGTTGTGCAATAGCGTCTTCTTTTCGTTCGTCAGTCGGTAGCCTTGCGCCAGATGTTCGGCGACCGCCTGCTTGCCCTCTTCCGATATGGTTTCCGGAGTAATCATCTTAATGCGCGGCATATCGCAGATCTCCTTAATTCATATATTTCCGATAGGATAAGCCCATTATACCTGAAATGGGCGCAATTGTCAAACCACAGCGCTTACGCAAAGGTAATTTCAAAGAGTCTCGCGCAAACATCCTCCGGCATGGTCACGATTAACGCATCGTCGGTAAGCGTATACTCGCAATCCGCCTGCAGGGGGTACTTTACGCTGACGTTGGCGATTTTCCCACCAAATTCCTTCAAGGAAACGCATACCGTTTTGCTGTGAATAGCGAACACGCTGACATATGCCTTTTGTTCGTTGCGCACGCCGTAAGCCAGCTGCGAATCGCCTACGCGCCCAAAGCCGTTGGGGAAGAAGGGCGACATGGTCTTAATCTCTTCGCGAATGGACTTGTATACGGTAATGCCTTCGCGGAATACCTGCATACTCTCCTCGGACATTTCCCACACGATGCCGCTCACATACGGGCGAAGCAGTATGCCGTTGACCATGTTGAAGACGACGTGCTCGCGATCGTCCTTGTAGGGATAGACCCACATACCCGCCTGTTCCGGCGTAACCGCGCTGGCGACGTTGGCGGCAATATAGGCGTTGGAAATGTAGTCCGTTTGATCCGAGGTGGACTGCAGGGAGTGGAGCGACAGCATACCGTAATCCATGCGTTGCGCACCGGAGCCGCAATTTTCAATGACCAGCCCGGGATGCTTTTCGTACACGGAACGAATCCAATCGTACAGGGCACGGTAATGGTTCAGCATCGCGTCGCCCATGCTGTCGGTATTGAGATCGGAACCGGGACCAGTGGTAACGTTGTAATCGATCTTGAAGAATTCGCAGCCGTAATCCGCGATCAGACGATCCACCACGTCCGTGCAGTATTGCCGCACGGCTTCGTTGCGGAAATCCAGCAGGTAGCGCTTGTTCTCTACGCGGCGCTTGCCATGCGTGCAGATGAACCAGTCGTCCGGAAGAGTGCTGGAGAGCGGGCATTCCGTACCCATCACTTCAATTTCCAGCCACATACCCATCTTCATGCCCTTGCTTCGAGCGTAGTCGTACACCGCTTTCAGTCCGTTGGGGAAGCGTTCGGGGCTTTCCTTCCATTCGCCCACCTTGTCCCACCAAACTCCGCTGTCATACCAGCCGCAGTCAAGGCAGTAATATTCGCAGCCGAGCGCGGCGGCGCGATCGATGATCTGCTTTTCCTTTTCCTCGGTCGGATCGCCAAAGAGGCAGTTCATATAATCGTTGAATACCACGTACAGGCGCTCGTTGTCCGGATTGGGGCGACGAATGCGGCGGCGATATTCGGTAAGCTCGGCAACGGCTTCGTTTATGCCGCCTACGCGCACGCCAAACGCCGCGGGAACGGTGGTAAATGATTCGCCCTTTTTCAGGTTTTTCCACCAGAAGCTCTCGTCATTGGGTCCCATCAGGCATACGTAGAGGTTCCGTCCGTCGCCCATGCCGTATTCAATTTGCCACGCGCCGGAATGGTCAATTTCGAAGAACGAAATTTCGCCGCTCTCGTCGTCCTTGACCATACCCATGGGCAGGCAGTGCGCGGTAGACCAAGAATCGGAGGAACCGTAGCTGTAGCGGCTGTTGCCCTTATCCGGCAGGCTGTAGCCGAGGTAGGGCATATGGCTGAGTCCGAGCTCCACGGCGGAATACTCCTGCCACTGCGCTTCGTTCGCCCAGCCATTGCGCGGAACGTATATCTTTAGGTGATCGTACGCTTCGGAGGAGCGATTTTTGCCGATGCCCTGATATATGAAGGAGGATACGTATTCGATACCCAGATCCTCCTCGCCGGCATTGCTGAGCGTGACCCACGTGCGCACGATGGAGAGCTTGGCGTAGGTCTGCATATAATAGTCCGCCTTGAGTCCGTTCGGGGCGGAAACCGTGAGCGTCAGCAGCTTGCCCTGCTCGTTTTCGGCAATCTGGTGCGAAACATACTGCCAGTGACGCGATACGCTGCCCGAATCGTGCTTATTGGCATGAAATTCCGTAGACGATTCGCCGGTAACGTGCACCGCCAGAAACTGGCGCGGCTTGAAGGGGTAGGGCATACCGCTCTGCTCGCCGCCGCCCAGTACGGGCATATCCGCGGAATTCGCAATCGCGGAGAAATCGACCAGCTCTACGCTCTGATCGTCGTTTACGCGGAAAGCGACGCGAATGCTGCCTTCCTTCAGTTCAATGATCATGGTAAAACGCTCCTTTCAATTATGGTTCATTTCGGAATTCATTCCGCCAGTGGTCCGGCGGATCGGGACACCTCATTTCGCGCTGTGCAGCGCGGAATTCCACATAACAGCCGCAAAGCGCGCAAACGCCTGCGTTGAGATGGTTGCAATGGGTGCAGGCGTTCAGGCGCGCGTTGGCGATATCGGGATCGGCGCGCCGCGCTTCGGGCAGCGCGTCAATCCATTCGCGAATGAGCGCGGCGAGCGCCTGCCCCTGCGGTACGTCGCGCAGCAGGCATTTGCGGCATGGGATGCGGGCAAAGCTCATCGCACAGTCAGCGCGGCGACACTGCACGGCGGCAGCTCCACG
>JAFUAR010000320.1 GCA_017460585.1 Clostridia bacterium | reverse complement strand
GCTGTTCAGCGGGGACACGCTGTTTGAGGCGGGCTACGGGCGCACCGACCTGCATGGCGGCAGTGACGACGATATGGTCGCTTCCCTGCGCAGACTGCTGACGACCCTTCCGGAGCAGACCCTTGTGCTCTCCGGTCACGGCGGCGCGACCACCATTGGGCGCGAACGCCGGAGGTATCGGCTATGACCTTCGCCATCGTGACCGATACGCCGGAATTTCTGAGCGATTTGGGCGATGTGGCGCGCATATTCTTTGGCGATGTGACCGTAACGGGCGAGGCGGAGGGCGCGCAGCGCTTGTACCGCCATACCGCGATATGTGAAGACGGAGACTGGACGGATATCTGGCGGCACGACGGCAATTCGGAAACCGTACAGAGCCGCGCGGAGGGGCACCCCCTGCAGGTGAAGCGGCTGCGCAAGCGCGCCGTGAAGCTGGGGCTCTACCGCCTGCTCAAGCGGGAAACGGGGCTGAAGCCGCCGTGGGGGGCGCTCACGGGCATACGCCCCACGCGCCTGCTCTACGAGGGCATGGAGGCGGGGTTGAGCCGCGACGAGGCGGTGGAGCGCGTGATCGAGGCGTACGACGTATCGCCCGATCGGGCGCGTATGCTGGGCGAAATCAGCCAAATGCAGGAGGGACTGCTCCATCCCGCGCCGGATGAGTTCGATTTATACATCGGCATACCGTTTTGTACCACGCGCTGCTCCTATTGCTCGTTTGCATCGGGCGAAATTGGCGACGGGCGTTTGGTCGAGCCCTATGTGAACGCGCTGCTGCGGGAGATCGCCCTCACGGGGGAAATGATTCGCGCGCGCGGGCTTCGGTTGCGCGCGGGCTATATTGGCGGCGGCACGCCTACCGCCATTCCCACCCAAGCGCTGGAGCGGGTGCTGCGCGCGGCGCAGCGGGAATTCCCCGGCGCGAAGGAATGGACGGTGGAGGCGGGGCGACCGGATACCATTGACGAGGAGAATTTGACCATGCTGCGCCACTGCGGCGTGGACCGCATATCCGTCAACCCCCAAACCTTTCACGATGAAACGCTGCGCCGCATCGGCAGGGCGCATAGCGCCGAGCGGACCGTAGAGGCGTTTGAGCTGGCGCGCGCGCTGGGCTTCGACCATATTAATATGGATTTGATCGCCGCGCTGCCGGGGGAAACGGCGGATATGTTCGCCCAGAGCGTTCGCAGGGCGATTGAGCTGAGTCCCGAGAGCGTTACGGTGCATACGCTGGCGGTCAAGCGCTCTTCACGGCTGCACGAGAGTTTGGTGGTGCACGGCGACGACGGACAGGCGCGCGCCTTTAACGATACGGCGATGCAAATGGTGCAGTTCGCGCGCGAGGCGCTGACGCAGGCGGGCTGGCGACCCTACTACCTCTACCGGCAAAAGTACATGGCGGGCAACGGCGAAAACGTGGGCTACGCCAAGGCGGGCAAGGCGTGCCTGTACAATATTGGCAATATGGAGGAAACGGCGAGCGTGCTGGCGCTGGGCGCGGGCGCGATTACCAAGTGGCTGTTCGACCGCGAAATTCAATCCGCCGCGCGCGGGGTCGATGTGGAGGCGGTGCGATTTGCCAACCTGCAGCTGCGCATAGAGCGCGCGCCGAACGTGCGCAATATCGAGCAGTACATTGACCGTGTGGATGAAATGGTGGCGCGCAAGCGCGCGTTGATTCTGCCGGGAGGTGAGGCGGTATGAAGCGGCTTGCGATTCTGCTTGCGATACTGATTCTGCTGCTTGCCTGTGCGGGCTGCCAAAAGCGCAGCCCCTACGCGGACGCGCCGGATCCCGTTTGCACCATCACCATGAGCGACGGGGCGACCATGCGCTTTTACCTGCACTTGCAGGATGCGCCCAACACCGTGGCGGCGTTTACCCAGCTGGCGAACGGCGGGTTTTACGACGGCTTGCAGTTTTTCAAGGTCGTGCCAGGGGTGTTGATTCAAAGCGGCTGCCCCAATAACGACGGTACCGGCAACGCGGGCTTTACCATTCGCGGCGAATTTTCCCAAAACGGCGTGCACAATATGCTGTCGCATCTGCGCGGCACGCTTTCCATGGCGCGGCTGAGCGGCGATTCGAACTACGATACCGCCAGCAGCCAGTTCTTCATAATGCAGGGCAGCTATCCGGAATACGATGGGGAATACGCGGCGTTCGGCACCGCCATGGACGCGGCGACGCTGGATACGCTGGATAAAATTGCCAGCCGCGCGGTGGATGCGGGTTATGTGCCGCTGGAGCGGCAGTACATATCCACCATACGCGTCAATACGCACGGCATTGAATTGACCGCGGTGACCGCGCCGATCGAGGAAAAGGAGCCGAGGGAGACGCCCGAGGCGGAACAGGAAGAGGACGAGCAAAACGAAGCACAGGAATAACGGAGGTACAGCATGAAAAATCCCATTGTCACCATCGAAATGGAAAACGGCGGAACGATCAAGGCGGAGCTCTATCCGGAAATCGCGCCCAACACCGTGGCAAACTTCGTCAATCTGGTGGAATCCGGCTTTTACGACGGGCTGATCTTTCACCGCGTCATTCCCAACTTTATGATTCAGGGCGGCGACCCGCAGGGCACCGGCATGGGCGGACCCGGCTACTCCATTAAAGGCGAATTCGCGCAGAACGGCTATCGCGAAAACACATTGAAGCATACGCGCGGCGTGCTCTCCATGGCGCGCAGCATGATGCCCAACTCCGCGGGCAGCCAGTTCTTCATTATGCACGCCAACGCCCCGCATTTAGACGGTGCGTACGCGGGCTTCGGCAAGGTGATCGAGGGCTTGGATACGGTAGACGCCATCGCCTCCGTGCGCACCGATCGCAGCGATCGTCCGCTGGAGGAGCAGCGCATCCGCAAGGCGACCGTGGATACGTTCGGCGAACAGTATACCGTAGAAAAGTACGGCAAGGCATGAGAGTATTGATCATCGACGGTCAGGGCGGCGGCATCGGCAAGGCGCTGACCGAGCGCGTGCGCGCGCGGCTTCCCGAGGCGGAGGTATGGGCGGTGGGCGCGAACGCCATCGCCACCAGCGCCATGCTCAAGGCGGGCGCGCAGCAGGCGGCCACGGGGGAAAACGCCGTGCGTGTCGCCTGTCGGGACGCGGATGTGATTGCCGGTCCCATCGGCATTGTGCTGGCGGACGCCATGATGGGGGAGATTACCCCTGCAATGGCGGCGGCGGTGGCGTCCGCGCCGGTGCGCAAGGTGCTGGTTCCGGTGCAAAAGTGTTCCGCCTACGTGGCGGGTACGAGGCAGACGCCGCTGATTGCGCTGGTGGAGGACGCGGTGAACGCGATCGCATTGGAAAGCCAAAATTGAATGGAGGGGCATCCGAAGCCGGATGCCCCTCAAATTACATATTAAGCCTATAACCACAGGAAGCCCGCCGAATACGACGAGCTTCCTGCTTCTTGCGTCAGCAGACCTTGCAGAATCGTCACTTACGTTTTAGTGGGCATCCGAAAACCGGATGCCCACAATCGTTTGTTTGGGGTTACTGAATGGTGATTTCGCGGCTGGTCTGCTCGGGCTGCTTCTCCTTGGGCAGGGTCAGCGCCAGCACGCCGTTTTCAAAGCGCGCCTGAATGCCGCTTTCGTCAATGCCCTCCAGATTGAAGGAACGGCTGGTGCGACCGTAGCGCCGCTCCCTGTAAATGTACTTGCCCTTTTCCTCTTTGTCGGTCTCTTGCTTGGTTTCAGCGGCAATGGTCAGTACGCCGTTGTCTACGCTGATCTTTACGTTTTCCTTGCTCATGCCGGGCGCGTCCGCCTCCAGCAAGTAGTGGTCTCCTTCGTCCTTTACATCCACCTTCATGGGGCGTTCGGCGCCGAGCATACCGTTGGCAAAGTCGTCGCCGAAGAACGAACGGAAGAAATCGTCGCTAAAGGGATTGTAGGCGGTGGGGTTGTGCGCGGCAACCGCGCGATTGGTACGATAAGGAATCATGCTGAACATATGAAAGCCTCCTTTGGACTTGAATTGTAAGTGTGTTGCGGTTTGCGCCGTTCGGCGCTTTTCCTCCTCGGGGAACCTCCGTTCCCTTCGGACAATGTTTATTATAGTCAAAAGTCAAAGAAAGTCAATACATTTTGAAAAAATATTTTTGTTAAATATAAAATCCCCTCCGCGAACCTCTGTTCGCGAAGGGGATGAGGGACAATGCAAGGGTTCGCGCACTACAGC
>JAFUAR010000319.1 GCA_017460585.1 Clostridia bacterium | reverse complement strand
CCCTGCTGATAGCATATGCGCAGCGCCAGTGCAGAAAATGCCTCGTCGCCCCAACCCAAAAGATTCACCCGTTCCAAAATACGGTTCACGCGCACAATCGACTGCTCGCGCTTGAGCGCGAACGATTCCTCAAGCCGCTGTGCCGCCGCTTCCGCATGGCGCTGGCATATTTCGGAAAGGATCGCCTCCTTGGAGGGAAAGTGATGGTAAAATCCGCCTTTGGAGAGATGCAACTGATCCAAAATATCCTGTATGGAGGTTTGATCGTAGCCGTGCGCGAAAAACAATTCTTCCGCCGTTTGCAGTATCTGCTCGCGCATCATTTCGCCTTTTTTCATGGCTTTCATTCCCCTTCGCGATCATTGGCAAACCAAAGTCTTATCGATTCCGACCTGTTTTCTTTCGTTCAGTGCTTCGTTTGGACATCCCTGCGCCGTGCTTGGGAGCGCGACGCTCGTTTCCAAATTCAGCCCTTTGCCCCGCTCCCGATTTCTGCTTTCGTTCCTTTGTACCGCTTTGCCCTTGTTTGCCAGCGCTGCGCTCTCGCGGTGCGATCAGGCAATTCGGACCCCATCCAATCAGGTCTGTCCTGCCTGCGCGTCTGAGAGCTTCCAACACTTTTTCCCGATTGGCGGGCTTATTATATTGCATTAGCGCGCGCTGCAACGCCTTTTCTTTCGGATCTCTGGGCACATACACGGGCTTCATATCTCTGGGATCGAGTTCCGTATAAAACATCGCGGTAGAAAGGGTACCAGGCGTGGGATAAAAGTCCTGCACCTGATCGGGATGCTGCCCAGTATCCTTCATATAGAGCGCAAGCGCGACTGCATCGTTTAACGTACAGCCCGGATGGCTTGACATAAAATACGGCACCAGATATTGCTTGAGCCCCGCGCGCTCGTTGGCACGCTTATAGCGGCGAATAAATTCATTGTACACCGCCTGATCCGGCTTACCCATACGCTTTAACACATTGGGGCTGATATGCTCAGGCGCGACCTTGAGCTGACCGGATACATGGTATTTCACCAATTCTTCAATGAACTTTTCCCCGTTGGGATCCGCCAGCACATAATCAAAGCGTATGCCGGAACGTACGAATACCTTCTTTACCCCATCCAACGCGCGCAATGCGCGAAGGATATCGATATACTCGCGATGATCCGCCACCAAATTTCGACACGGCGCGGGAAACAGACACTGCCTATTGGAGCACGCGCCGGATTTCATCTGCTTCGCACAGGCGGGGCTTCTGAAATTCGCCGTTGGTCCGCCGACATCGTGAATATAGCCCTTAAATCCGGGCAGCTTCGTAAGAAGCTTCGCCTCAGATATGATGCTCTCCTTGGAACGGCTGGTGACGATACGACCCTGATGAAAGGTCAGCGCGCAAAAGCTGCACGCGCCAAAACAACCGCGCACGGAAGCGATAGAAAACCGTACCTCTTCCAGCGCCGGAACGCCGCCCTGCGATGCGTACATGGGATGGCAAGCGCGCATATATGGCAGCGCATAAACCGAATCCAGTTCGTTTTGCGCAAGTGGCATATCCGGAGTGTTTTGCAAAAGCACCTTACGCCCATGTCGCTGCGCAATGGGCTTGCCGCGCACGGGGTCCTGCTGCACGTACTGCACCTGAAACGCCTCGGCATAGGCGCGCTTATCAGTAGACACCGTTTCGCGAGAAGCGATTTCAATAAATCCCTCCGGTACATCATCCGCCATGACGCAGGTGCCGGGAATACGCATATCCGACCATGGTTTCATTTCCTGCATCCACTGCGCCACTTTGAGCACGCTTCGCTCGCCCATGCCGAACATGAGCACATTGGCACCACTGTCGACCAATATGGAGTTGCGCACTGCGTTATCCCAATAATCGTAATGGGCAAACCTACGCAGCGATGCCTCGACTCCGCCTATGGCAATGGGCACATTGCCATAGGCCTGACGAATTCGGTTGCAGTACACGATGGTAGCGCGATCAGGACGGAAGCCCGACTTGCCTCCGGGACTATAGGCATCCTCGCTGCGTGGTTGCTTTGCCACAGTGTAGTGATTGACCATGGAATCGATCACTCCCGCCGTTACCAGAAAGCCGATTCTGGGTCTTCCAAAGCGCTTGAAATCCTCACAGCTATGCCAATCCGGTTGCGGCAGCATGGCGACGCGATACCCTGCCGCTTCGAGCAGGCGCGATATAATCGCCAGCCCGAAGGAAGGATGATCCACATACGCGTCTCCCGTTACATATACGAAATCCGGCTGATCCCAGCCCCGCGCGCGCACTTCTTCCATGCTGACCGGAAGAAAATTCCGCTTCATGCCCGAATCTCCTCCGTACCGTTCTCATTTGCCAGCGCATTATACGCATCTACCGCTTGCTGCATCGCTTTTACGGTTGCTTTCAGCAAATCCTCGCCGGAAGCATTCTTCGTTCCTTCCACGCTCAACGCAGGCGGGTTACCTCCCTGCACACGTATGGCAGGTACCCTTCGAACCGCGGTGAGCACGCGCACCAAATCGATATCCGCACTCATAGAAAAACGCAGCACCAGTGCGTTCCCCTTGCAGGAAACATAATCGATCGCCATTGCGCCGCACAGCGCGCGCAGATACGCGATATCGATTAGGTTCATGACCGGTCGATCGGGGTCGCCAAAGCGGTCGATGAGCTCATCAATCAGGTCGTCTCTGCTGTTCGCATCGTGAATGGAGGCGATGCGCTTATACATTTCAATGCGCAGCAAATCGTTGGATACGTATTCCTGCGGCAGATAGGCGTCCACGCGAATATCCACGCGCGTATCGATATCGCCCATAGAGGCGTCTCCACGCATTTCGCGCACGGTCTCCTCGATCATTTTAACATACAAATCGTAGCCTACGGATGCCATGAAGCCGCTCTGTTCTGCGCCTAGCAGGTTACCCGCGCCTCGAATCTCCAGATCGCGCATAGCGACGCGAAAACCGGAGCCAAATTCCGTGAACTCGCGAATTGCCGCGAGGCGATGATCTGCATTTTCGGTAAGCACCTTATTAGGACTAACCGTGAGATAAGCAAATGCCAGCCGATTGCTCCTGCCCACGCGCCCGCGCAGCTGATAGAGCTGCGCCAAGCCAAAGCGATCTGCATCGCACACGATAAGCGTATTGGCGCGCGGCACATCGAGTCCCGCCTCAATAATGGTGGTACAGAGCAGCACATCAAACTTACCATCGTAAAAGTCGAGCATAACGTCCTCGAGCGCGTGCTCCTTCATCTGTCCATGTCCTACCGCGATACGCGCTTCCGGCACCAGCTTTTTAAGCCGAGAATACATAATTTCAATGGTCTGTACGCGGTTATAAAGCACGTAGACCTGACCGCCGCGAGAGAGCTCTCGCAAAATTGCATCGCGCACGAGCCCATCCGAATACTCCACCACATAGGTCTGCACGGGAAAGCGCTCTTCGGGAGGAGATTGCAAAAGGCTCATATCGCGTATGCCGACCATGGACATATGCAGCGTACGCGGTATTGGAGTAGCGGTAAGCGTCAACACATCAATGGATTGCTTCATGCGCTTGATGGCTTCCTTATGCGTTACGCCGAAGCGCTGCTCCTCATCCACCACCAATAGCCCTAGATTTTTGAATTCTACATCCTTCGCCAGTAATCGATGCGTGCCGACCACTACATCAATCTCGCCTTCGCGAAGTCTGCGAAGAATATCCTTTTGCTCCGCCGCGGTTTTGAAGCGCGAAAGCGCTTCCACGTGAATTGGAAAGCCCGCAAAGCGGTTCATCATAGTGGCGTAATGCTGCTGTACCAAAATAGTCGTTGGGGCGAGCATTGCCGCCTGCTTTCCGCCCATGACCGCCTTGAACACCGCGCGCAAAGCGACTTCGGTCTTTCCATAACCCACATCGCCGCACAGCAGCCGATCCATCACCTTCGGCGCTTCCATATCGCGCTTGATATCTTCAATTGCGGCGAGCTGATCCGGCGTTTCC
This sequence comes from Clostridia bacterium, assembly GCA_017460585.1. GTDB lineage: Bacteria > Bacillota > Clostridia > Christensenellales > Aristaeellaceae > Faecivicinus. The sequence goes on along the minus strand of JAFUAR010000319.1, from coordinate 1,102 downwards.
TCAAAGGGAAAGCCATCCTCAAATTCGCGCTGCCATGGTGTGTCCAGCGCAAAAGCGTGCCCTGGAATAGATTCGCGCTGCGCATATAGCTTGAGCAAATCGCCCGCGATCTCACGAATCGACTGCTTGACCTTGCTCTTTTGGCGCTGCCACTCTCCGCCAGACAAGCGGTTGAGCTTGGGCGCGTCACCCTCGGAGCCGATGTATTTCTGCACGCGATCCATCTGGTCGGTGGGTACGTAGAGCTTATCTGAACCCTGATAGCGGATGTGCAAATAATCCCGATAGGTACCATCGCTCGCAAGGCGCACCGTGCCCATGTATTGACCGATACCGTGGTTTTCGTGTACTACATAATCGCCCACCTTTAAATCGGTGAACGCAGCGATCTTCTCTCCGCTGTGCGCGCGTGCCTTCGCCTTTTGGCGGTTGACCCCGTAAATATCGGATTCCGCCAGCAGCGCAAACCGAATTTCCGGATATATGAAGCCCCTTCCTAATGTGATAGGCAATATTACAGGATGACCGGGATCAATACGTTCCGGCGTTTGGCTTGGCAACTCCGCAGTCTCATCAAAGGAGCTTAGCGCCTTTTGCAGGCGTTCTGCGCGCGCGTCGCCGCCCGCCAACAGCGCGATGCGCCAACCGTCTTCTCTCCAGCGCTTGATATCGCGCGCCAGCTCGCGAATATTCGCTTGATAGCCCGGGGCATTTCTGCTTTCAATACCAAATAGACACTGAGGTCTAAAATCGCGTTGAGTGCGTAGGAAGGTCTCGGTAATCAAAATCCGCTCGCCATCCCACTGCGCAAGCAGCGAATCATAGCTTTGCAACAAATCGCGCTGCTCAGGAAGCGCCGTACCTCGCTCCATGGCAGAGGCAAGCAGCTCACCGAATTCAAGATAGCGATTTTCGGCACGTTCGCGCAAGCGTTCCGGCTGATCCAATACAATCATAGCATCGGGAAGATAATTCAGCGCGGATACCGTGCGTTCCAACAGCACGGGCACCAGAGAATCCTCGCCGTCAAAGCGCCTACCAGTCTCCAAGGCATCCACGCAGGCTTCAAAAACTCTCAACGACGACCGATTCTCCACTCGCT
>JAFUAR010000318.1 GCA_017460585.1 Clostridia bacterium | reverse complement strand
CGACAAGCGGGGCCTTTCCAAGGAAGCCTACGCCTTCATCGCTGGAATCCTCGCCCATGTGCGGGGTATGGCGGCGGTGACCAATCCACTGGTGAACAGCTACAAGCGCCTGGTGCCGGGCTATGAGGCGCCCTGCTACCTGGCCTGGAGCGCCAGCAACCGCTCCGCGCTCATTCGCATTCCCGCCGCCAGAGGGCAGGCGACGCGCGTGGAACTGCGCTGTCCCGATCCCTCCTGCAACCCCTACCTCTCGCTGGCGGTATGCCTCGCGGCAGGTCTGGACGGCATTGAAAAGGGGCTGACCCCGCCCAAGGAGATTACTGAAAACATATTCGCCATGGATGAGGCGGCGCGCGCCGCGAAGGGCATCGACAGCCTGCCGGGCAGCCTCGCCGAGGCAGTTGAGCTGCTGTTCGGCGACAAGCTCATTTGTGATACGCTGGGCGAACACATCGTTTCGCAGTACAGCGCCGGAAAGCGCGCCGAGTGGGACGCCTACCGTACCCACGTGAGCAACTGGGAAATCAAGCGCTACATCGTAGCGTATTAAACCGCACGGATACCATTCAACCCTTCGGAGGCAGCAGCCATGACGAGAATTATCGTCGCGTTTCAGGATGAGGCGATCAATCAAAAGCTTTCCCTCGCGCTCAGACAGGCGGGTTACGAGGTGTTTCGCACCTGCATGAGCGCCGGACAGGTGATGCGGGCTTTTTCCGAATGCCAAAATGGCATACTCGTATGCGGCTGCCGCTTTCCAGACCGCACCGTCAATACCCTCGCTGAGGATTTGGAGGGCAAGGCGCTCATTCTGGCGCTGGGACGCGCAGATCAGCTCGAGCTGTGCGAACACCGCGATCTGTTCAAGCTGCGCCTGCCCGCGGGGCGAGGCGAGCTTTCCGCCGCGGTGGAAATGCTGGTGCAGCTCAATCAAAAGCGCCTGCCCCGCCGCTCCGCGGGGGAAAACGAGCTGGTCGAACGCGCCAAAGCGCTCATGATGGCGCGGGGTCTGTCCGAACAGCAGGCGCATCGCACATTGCAGCAAACCAGTATGCGGCTCCGCATCAAAATGACCGAAGCGGCGCGAAGAGTCATTGAAGATACGCTGTAATTCCACCAAACGCTTCTACCGCGCGGCGGCGCTTTTCAATTGCCGCCGCGCGTTCCCATATAATTTGAACGAGGGAGTTCTCACGATGTCACAGCACTATCCCATGTACAACGAAGCGCTAGAGCACGAATCCTGCGGCGTGGGCGCGATTGTCGATTTAAGCGGTCGCGCCACCCACCGCACGGTCGCGGACGCGCTGACCATTGTAGAAAGGCTCGCGCACCGCGCGGGTCGCGACGCGGCGGGCACCACCGGCGACGGCGTCGGCATTATGACCCAGCTTCCCCACGCCCTGTTTTCCCGTTGGGCGCAGGCGAACCATCTCAGCATCGGCGAGCGGGGCGACTACGGCGTGGGGATGTTCTTTCTGCCGCAGTCGCAGGCGAAAGCGCGTACTTCTATGCGCGCTTTCGAGGAATGCTGCGCGGTTTGCGGTATTCCCGTAATCGCTTGGCGCGAACCGCCTTGCCGTCCGAAGCTGCTGGGGCAGGGCGCGCTGCGCACGCTGCCGATCATCCGCCAGTGCTTTTTAAAGCGTCCGCAGGGCGTATCCGTCGGCGCGGCGTTCGATCGCGCGCTGTATTTACTGCGCCGCGATTTTGAAAGGCAACGCACCGATACGTACATCTGCTCGCTTTCGAGCCGCACCATCGTATACAAGGGCATGATGCTGGTCGACCAGCTTCGCCCCTTCTATCAGGATCTATCCAATCCGGAATACGCCTCCGCGCTGGCTATGGTGCACTCCCGGTTTTCCACCAATACCCATCCCAGCTGGTCCAAGGCGCATCCGCATCGTATGCTCATGCACAACGGCGAGATCAATACCATTCGCGGAAACGCCGACCGTATGCTGGCGCGCGAGGAAACCATGCGTTTGGGCGCGCTCGGGGATGCGCTTTCCCGCGCGTACCCTGTGATTCTATCGGGCGGGTCCGATTCGCAAATGCTGGATAACACGCTGGAATTCCTGAATATGAACGGGCTCAGCCTGCCGTTGTGCGGCATGGTATTGCTACCGGAGCCATGGCAGGGACAATCCCGTAAGACTCCATGGCGCGACCTGTACCGCTACTACGCCGCCATGATGGAGCCGTGGGACGGACCCGCCGCCGTG
>JAFUAR010000317.1 GCA_017460585.1 Clostridia bacterium | reverse complement strand
GACGCCAGCGCCCTGCTGGCGCGCGCCATGCTGCAAAGCGCGCTGTGCCGCAGGGAAAGCCGCGGCGGGCACTACCGCTCGGACTATCCCACCACCGACCCCGCGTTTGCGAAAACGAGCGTGGCAAGGCGCGGCAACGAATCCATTGAAATTCGCCATGAGAGCGTAGGCGGAAAGGCGGCTTGGGCAAAATGAACGTGGAATTGACCATATTGCGGCGAAGCGACCCCTCCTCCGCGCCTTGGGTGCAGCGCTTTACATTGGAGCTGCCGGAGGACGCCTCGGTGGCGGACGCGCTCACCGCGCTCAACGCGCGCACCCCTTTGACCGACGCGGAGGGAAAACCCGCCCAACCCGTGGGCTGGCAGTGCAGCTGCATGGAACAGAAGTGCGGCGCGTGCGCCATGCGCATTAACGGCGTGCCCAAGCTCGCCTGCTCCACCTTTCTGCGCGCGCTCAACGGGCGGGCGCGGCTGGAGCCGTTGAGCAAATTCCCCGTAGTGCGCGACCTGATTGTGGACCGCAGCGCGGTATTTGAGCAGCTGACGAACGCCAAGGCGTGGCTGCAAGGCGAGGCGCAGCAGCGCGAGAATACCCACGCGCCGCGCTACCAGTCCGCGCGCTGCCTCATGTGCGGCTGCTGCCTGGAGGTCTGCCCCAATTTCCACGCCCGCGCGCCCTTCGGAGGAGCGATGGCGGCGGTGAACGATTACCGCGCCATGGAAAACGAGACGGACGCTGCTTCGCGCGCCGAAAAGCGGCGGGCGTACGGCAAGACGTATTACAGCGTTTGCGGCGGGTCGCTCTCGTGCCACGATATCTGCCCCATCGGCATTCCCGTGGAGGAGCTCATGGTGCGCGCCAACCGGCTGTACCTGCGCAATAAATAATAAAAAATAAAAGTTCGAGGAACAATTTCCTCGAACCTTGCCGAATTTTCCTTGATTTACTCCCTATACGGCGCGTTGCGCGTATCGATATTCGCCGCCGCGTCGGCAAACGGGAAGGGCAGCACCATGGGTTTGGTGAACGGATCGAGCACCAGCCCTTCGATACAATCGCACTCGTGCGCCCAGCGCACGCACTGCACATAGGGCGCCTCGCGCAGCGCGACCGGCTGCTCCTCCGCCTGCGCGGGCTGGGAAAAAATGGGAAAGTACCGCCCTCCGGAGGGACCCACCACCAGCGACGCCTGCGCGCCCTCGTTGCCCTGCGGGAGATGGACCCACGAATCCTTTAGGCACATGAGCACCATCACCAAATTATGGCTGGTCGGGTCCGTAATGTAGCGCTCCTTGCTAAACAGCAGCACGCTGCCATCGCGAAGGCTGTCCAGCTTGGCGGGAGATTCGCTCATGACCATTCCTCCTTTGCGCAGGGTCGGAGTTTTCAATATCATAACATCAATAGTATCTTACCGCTTTTGGTCACAAATGTCAATCCCATGTAAAATGGAGGCGCAAAATTTTGGGTACCATTACGATCATCGGTCACGGCTGGCAGGTCGGCGACCTGACATTAAACGCCATAGACGCATTTCGGCAGGCGGATACCGTGCTTTTGCACACCGAGCGCTGCGCCTGCGCGCAATGGCTCGCGCAAAACGGTATCGCCTACCGCGCGCTCGACGCGCTGTACGACTCAGCGGACGATTTTGACGCGCACGCCCAAAGCGCCGCGCAGGAGGTGCTGCGCTGTGCCGAGAACAGCGACGTCGCCTACGGCGTGTTTGATTTGCGCGACCGCAGCGTGGAACGGCTGCTGAGCAGCGACGCCGCCATCACCTGCGTCGCCGGTCCAAGCCTGGAATCGGCGCTCGCGGCGCGCGTATCGGGCACGGTGCGCGTCATCGAAGCCTCTGACTGGGAGCACTGCCACATTTCCTCCAGCGACGCGACCTTGGTGCGCGAAATCGACACCCGCGAGCTGGCGGCGGAGGTCAAGCTCCGCCTGATGGAGACCTACCCCGACGAGTGGACCATTTACGTATCCACGGGGGAGCGCGGCG
>JAFUAR010000027.1 GCA_017460585.1 Clostridia bacterium | reverse complement strand
CTGTTGCGGAAAAAAGCGCCGCCCGGACGAATGCGATTGAGCAATGAGGCGATTACAAAAGAAAGAATCCACACGGTAGGCGCACAGATGAGCGAAAGCAACAGCGTGTTTTTCAGTCCCAACTGAAACATGGGGTTGCGCCAGACCAACTGATAATTTTCAAGCCCTACGAAGGCGTTTTTATAGCTGCCGTCGGTCAAGCTGTAATATATGCCTCCAATAAAGGGCACAATATAAAAGAGCATTAGCCCCAATAACCCCGGCAGCAAAAACAGCAGTACCGATTTCTTTTTTGTAAACAAACCGCGTCCTCCAGAGAAAGCCCTTTTCGCGTTCCGCTTCGTCCTGCGATCAAAGCGGAACGCGCGAGGCTTTGCCTTAAGAATTTTCCAGAATCATCATGCGAATCTTGCGATCAATTTCCTTCATCAGGCGTTCGGCGTCCAGCTGTCCGGAGGCATACTGCTCAATGAGCTCCCACGCCTCGCCGTTATCATTGGAGTACAGCCAGTTTCGCACGGCAAACTTGAGGTATTGACCGTTTTCATTAACCCATGCGATATCGTCCTGACTGATCTCCCAGATATCCTCGCGAATTTCTTCCAGATAGCCTTCATACTCCGTTATGTTTTCGGCAAGCTCCTGCTTGTCCGCTTCATCCGCATCCTCGTACTCCGCGCGGAGCATTTCCAAATATTCCTCCATGCTCTGCACAGCTTCATCGTGATAGCTGTTGAGCAGCGGCTCATCCATATCTTCAAACAATATGTATTGAAGCTCTGGTTCAAGATTTTCTGAAAGCGCTTCTATAAACGCAAGCGCCAAATCCTGATTCTCGGAATAGGGGTTGATAAACGCCACGCTGCAATCGATGCTGAGAAACGCGGGAGCATCCTGCGTAAGCGACATAATGACAGGATAATATCTCTCTTTCGTAATTCCGCCGAGCTGGGAACCTACATTCCACTCAACCAGTATTTTGCTCCAGTCGTACTCCGGCTCGTAATCATCGGAATAAACTTCCTCCTGTGTGGGGCAGCCCAGCTTGATAAAATCGATGCTTTCAAGCTTTTGGAATATTTCGATCATATCCTCTGTGCGGGCGTATTCCGGCGCGTAGGTCAACGCAAGCTGGTAGGTCATAAAAACCTGCGTCATGAGCTCGCTGCGCGCTTCCTGATCGGAATACCATGGGTCGATCAGGTGCACGGAACCGTCGTCCGGCAGCACATCCTCCAGCGATTTGAGCCAGTCCATAAAGTCCATCCAGTTATGGGGCAGATCTTCTTTGGTAATTCCAATTTCCTCAAGCGCATCCAGCTTGAAGCGCATTTGCATAATATAATATTCCACCGGCAAAATGGCGAATTCGCCGTTGACCTTCATCTCCTCGCGCAGCGATGGACGAACGCGCTCCAGCAGCTGATTCAGCGCCTCGCTTGCAGAAAAATCGGCCATATAGCCGCGCTGAAGAAGCGCATCGTAGCCTTCCATCGCCGTGTTCAAAATGAGCACATCCACCGAACCGTCGCGATTCATCATGGAATCGGTCACGTTGCCCAAATAATCGTGCGATACAATCGCCGTTGCGTCCGAATGGTCCTTGGTAAAGCTCAGGTAGGCGTTTTGCACGCTATTGGACCATGTGGTATCATATACGCGCAGCTTGCGCTTGTCTGTCGCTTCGGGGTGCAGCGAACGAATGATATAGCTGTGATAATCCACGAACGCGAAGTATCCGCCCTCCAGAATGACCGGAGAAGTGGAAGAAAACATATCTCCCGTTACATCGGTCACAGGCTCGCCAAATTCGCCGCTTTCCAAATCGATGGGATAAATCTCACCGGCGCGCACGCAGTAGGCGGTTTCAGTTTCCGCATCGTAGCACAGGTTCTGGAGCGTAGCGTAGTTTTCCAGTTGGATAGAACACAGCTCGGTCAGCGTTTTTGTTTCCACATCGTACTTTGCCACGGTAGTACCGGCTTCGGAATTGTTCCAATCGTAAATCTGTACCAGCAATTCGTTGCCGGACAGCAGGGTAACGGAGCGAATATTCTCTTCATCAATGAGGGACACGGAGGCATCCTCCAGCGACACGAGCGCAACCGGATTATCGCCGCTGTCGTTGTAGAACGTAAATACCAGATAATTCTGAAGACCCTGCACCTGTTCGATGCCGAAATAGGAACCCGTATCGGTAATCGCGTCCAAATCCAATTTTCCCACAGATTCCGCCTCGAACGCTTCGCCATCGAGCGAAAGCGAGAAGAGCTCCGCCGTATACTGCGATTCGTCCTGCGAATAATCGGTGAGTAAAAAGAGCAAATAAAGCGCTTCACCGTTGGATGCCAGATAGCCAACGGAATAGCTATTGCCTTCATCATCCGCCTCGCGGTTCAAATTCAGGGCATATTTCGTGGGCTGCTCTTCGCCCACCTTCTGGGCGTAGACGGTAAGCATATCATAAGAAAGCATATACAGCGTGTCGCCCAAGCCACAGAAGGAATTGATGGAATCCGAGAGCACGCTGTCGTCATCCATGCCGGTCGTAACCATGATATCGCCAAAATTGCCGCCGATCACCACGCCGCTCTGCGCGCTTCCCGCGCTGCTCGCCGACTCGATCAACACACCGCTGCCAACTGCCAGCGCGGATAAATTGAGCGAAAGCGCCAACGCCAGCGCGAGCAATATTGATGCGATTTTCTTCATTTTTTATCTTCTCCTTTAATCCTCATCCACAATTTCATCTTCCGAGTCCATCTCATCCTGGGCAAACTCCGACGCGCCGTCGGCATATACGATTACGGACATACCGATGCGCGTTTCTCCGGTCGCCTCAAAGTCGATCAAGGCGCTGTACTGCGCGCCATTTTTGGAGGAAGCGCCCGAATGATCTGCGGCGCTGCTCGCCGCGTCCACATGAGAAATGGAAGAGACCCTGCCCTTGGTGCGCAGGCGTCCGTCCGTATCCCACTCGTACTCGATATCCACGGTGTCGCCCTCGTGAATGCTCTCCAGATCCATTTCACTCACCAACACCTCGATTTGCAGCGTGCCCTCCGGATAAATGGTAATGAGCTTGGCGGATTTATCCACGCTGCCGCCGGGCGTCGCGTCCACGCTGGCAATAATGCCCGCCACGCCGGATACAATATGGTTATCCATGGCGTAGAGCCCATCCAGATTGCCTTCCACGGTTTCAAACAGGAGCTCGCCGCGTTCCACCT
>JAFUAR010000026.1 GCA_017460585.1 Clostridia bacterium | reverse complement strand
CTCCTCCTCAGCATCAATAGCCAAGGAGGAGAAGCCATTCTCATTCCCATTCACAATTTGATGATTTATTCCGTTGCTCGGCGCACAGCCTCTACGAACGTCCGCATCTTTTCTGCGTCCTTTGCACCATTGCTCTCGATACCCGAGCTCACGTCGACGGCGAAGGGATGATAGGCGCGTACTGCAGCCTCTACATTCTGCGCATCCAATCCGCCTGCAAGAAAGTACGGACGGTCGAAATCTCGGAGCAGATTCCAATTAAACGCTTCGCCGGTACCGCCAGCACCGTTGTCTAACAAAATCATATCCGCGAGACTGTGACTTGCGCGTTCCAAATCATGCTCGTTTGTTACGCGAACTGCATGCAGAATCGGCTTGTCAGTGAGCGCTCGCAGGCAATGTATATATTCAGCAGATTCACCGCCATGAAGCTGCGAGATATCAATAACCCCGCCATTGAGCAGATCGGCGATATACTCTGGCGGATGCTGAACGAATACGCCAACTGCCTGAATATCGGGGTGCAAGCAATCCCGTAGTGCACGTGCCGTATCAGGGGAAACATAGCGTTTGCTTTTTTCGGCGAAGACAAACCCAATATAATCCGGTCGCAATATGTTTGTAGTTTCGATATCGATTGCGCGCATCATGCCGCAAAGCTTTATTTTGGTCATAGCGTGCCTCGCAGTTCCGCAAGCTTAGCTCCGCGATTCTCGGCACGCATTAACGCCTCACCAATTAATACGGCGTTTGCTCCGATTTCACGCGCAGTTTGCACATCCGCAGTGCTCTGCACACCGCTCTCTGATACAAACAGTACGTTTGCCGGTATCATCGAACGCAGACGTCGGCTATTGTTTGCATCTACGGAAAAATCTTTGAGATTACGGTTATTCACACCGACGATTCTTGCCCCAGCGCGCAAAGCAATTTCCACTTCGGCTTCATCGTGCGCTTCGACCAGCGCTGAAATGCCCAATGCGTCGCACAGTGAAATTGCGTCTGCAATTTGTGATTGATCCAGTATGGCACAGATTAGTAATACGGCGGACGCGCCTAGAAGCTTTGCCTCGTAAATCATGTACTCATCTACGGTGAAGTCCTTGCGGAGGCAGGGAATGGATACCTTTCGCGCGATCTCTTGCAGATAATCGTCGTTGCCCAGAAACCATTTGGGTTCGGTCAATACAGAAATTGCATTCGCACCCGCCGCTTCGTAATCTTGAGCGATTTCTAGGTAGGGGAATTCTGGCGCGATCAAACCCTTGGAGGGTGAAGCTTTTTTGCATTCGCAAATGAAAGCGATGTCGGGTTGACAAATCGCCTGCTCAAAGGCAAAAGCTCCGCGCGGCAATGCGAACGCATTCCGTCGAACAATTTCCAATGGGATTTTGTGCTTTGCAAGTTCGACTCGCTCACGGGCGTACGCAGCCAGTTGATCCAGTATATTCATGGGCTATGCCTCCGGAAGATTGCTGATATCAATAAAGCGGTGCAGCGTATTCAACGCCTTGCCCGAATCAATCAGCTCGCCGGCCAGTGTGATACCCGCTTCCAAACTTTCCGCCTTACCGCCCAGATACAATCCCGCGCCAGCATTCATGAGTACAGCATCGCGCTTATGCCCCTTAACTCCGTTCAGAATATCCAGCGTAATCTGCGCGTTCTCAGCAGGCGTACCGCCGACCAAATCGGATTTCTCGCAGCGTTCCAGACCGAAGTCTTCCGGCTTGATGACATAGGATTTGAACCATCCATCCTTGAATTCACAAACGCTGGTCGGTGCGCTTAGAGAAATTTCATCGAGCTTATCCTGCCCATACACTACCATGCCGCGTTTTACGCCGAGACTAATGAGTACCTGCGCCAACGGCTCGACCAGATATTCATCGTATACGCCGAGGAGCTGAGTTTTGGGCGAACCGGGATTGGTCAGAGGTCCAAGAATATTAAACACGGTGCGGAAACCGAGCTCTTTACGAATGGGTCCCACATACTTCATGGAAGCGTGGTATTTTTGAGCGAAGAAGAAACAAATACCCGCTTCATTGAGCAGTTGGACACAGCGCTCGGGACTTTGTTGAATATTCACGCCAAGCGCCTCAAGGCAATCCGCAGTGCCACACAAAGATGACGCCGCTCTGTTTCCATGTTTTGCCACCTTCATGCCACCTGCAGCGCAGACCAACGCCGAAGTGGTGGATATATTGAAGCTGTGCGCGTTATCGCCGCCGGTACCGACGATTTCAAATATATCCATGCCAGTATCTACTTTTGTAGCGTGGTCGCGCATGGCAGCCGCGCAGCCCGCGATCTCGTCTGTGGTCTCGGCTCGCGCGCTCTTGGTGGAAAGCGCAGCAAGAAACGCCGCGTTTTGCGTAGGACTGATTTCTCCGGACATGATCTCATTCATGACTGCATAGGCTTCCTGATAGCTTAAATCTTCCTTGTTGACTATTTTGACGATGGCTTCCTTAATCATGGGTTATTCCTCCTCCATTTATAACATTACTGCTGCAAAAATGATTGCACCATTTGCCTTCCATCGGGAGTCAAGATAGATTCCGGATGGAACTGTACGCCGAATATGGGACGGGATACGTGTTGCACCGCCATGATCTCCCCATCCAAAGTGCGCGCGGTGATCCGAAGGGCGTTGGGAATGGTGTCCGGATCTGCGGCGAGTGAGTGGTAGCGCGCGACGGGAGCTTCTTCCGGAATGTCACGGAACAGGGGACAAGTCCGATCAAAGCGAACGATCGATTGTTTGCCATGCATCAGTTGTCTGGCATAGGTTACGGTCGCGCCAAAAGCGGCGCAGATCGCTTGATGACCGAGACAAACGCCCAGTATCGGAATCTGCTGCTCTAGAGTTTGCAGCAATTCGATCATGCACCCACCGTCCTCCGGTCGTCCGGGACCCGGAGAGAGCACGATATGGTCGGGTGAGAGCGATGCGATTTCGTTTACAGAGAGTTCGTCGTTGCGCGCTACACGAATGTCGGGGCGAAATTCGCCGATCAGTTGATACAGGTTGTAGGAAAAGCTATCGTAATTATCGATCAGAAGTATCATACATCCATGCCCTCCGCTTCTTCCAGCGCCCGAACTACCGCCTTCGCCTTGTTGATGCATTCCTGATATTCCTTTTGCGGTACTGAATCCGCGACTATTCCAGCGCCGCTGCGCACGAATACCTGTCCATTTTTCTTGTAAGCAATGCGTATAGCGATGCAGGTATCCATATTGCCGGTAAAATCGATATATCCAATGGCACCGCCGTAAATGCCGCGCTTATTGTTTTCCAATTCGCCGATCAGTTGGCATGCGCGGATTTTGGGCGCGCCGGAGAGTGTTCCGGCAGGGAGAACCGCCGCTATGGCATCCAACGCATCACGATCTTCGCGAATTTCGCCGCGTACAGTCGATCCAATATGCATCACGTGGGAAAATCGCTCAATAGAGCGGAGCTTTTCTACCTGTACGCTTCCAAAGCGGCTGACGCGCCCAAGATCGTTACGTCCAAGGTCGACCAGCATATTGTGCTCGGCAAGTTCCTTTTCGTCCGCAAGTAGTTCAGCTTCCAACGCGGCGTCTTCCTGCGCTGTTTTTCCGCGCGGACGCGTACCCGCCAGCGGGAAGGTATGAAGAATGCCATCTTCCAGCTTCACCAGCGTTTCCGGCGACGCGCCGGCGACTTCCACATCGGTTCCAGAAAAGTAGAACATATATGGCGAGGGATTAATGGTGCGCAGAATGCGATAGGTATTGAGCAAGCTGCCCTCGAACGGCGCGGAAAGGCGATTGGAGAGCACGATTTGGAAGATATCGCCTTCGCGGATGTGACATTTGGCGCGCTCCACCATTTCGCAGAACGACTGTTCGTCAAACAATTGCGAAATGGGTCCGGTCATATGTCCGCCGGGCTCATCCTTCCTGACGCCAGTCAGCAGGAGGCTTTGAAGCTGTTCCAGTTCCATTACAGCGTGGCTATAGCCGGTTTCCACATCGTCCAAACGCATATTGACAATTAATATGATCTTTTGACGGAAGTGGTCAAACGCAATGACCTTGTCGAACAACATAAGATCGACATCTTGAAAATGCTCGCTATCTTCAACATCGCCGCGCACGCTTGGTTCGCTGTAGCCCAAATAATCATAAGAAAAATATCCTACCAGCCCGCCGGTAAAGGGGGGAAGACCGTTAAGGCGGGGACTTTTGTAATCCTCCAAAATCTGACGAAGCACTGTGGAAGGATCATCCGTATGGATGCGAATACTGCCTGCCTGCAGCTCTCCATTGAGACAAGTTACATCCAATACGGGATCAAACCCGAGAAAGGTGTAACGCCCCCAGCGCTCGCGATCCGCGACAGATTCCAATAAGTAGCAATGGTTAGATACTTGCTTAAGAATGCGCAGGCATTCAATGGGAGTCAGTCGATCAGACAGCATTTCGCAGCTGATCGGAAGTACCTTGTAGCATCCCGTTTGAGCGATTCGGCGTATTTCCGCCATTTCAGGCATTATTTTCATAAAGACAGTTCCACCTCCAAATAAAAAGTCCCCGACAGACGAATGAGTAAGCGTCTGTCAGGGACGAATAAGTAGATTATCCGCGGTGCCACCCTGTATTCACGATTGTTCCATCGCGCACTTAGCGGGATACTTCATATCCCCGGCAACTGACGTATGCCCGCACGTTGCGAAATACTCTGCTTAGATTAAGCGTTTCCTCGCACCCTCCGCGGTCCATTTGACGGGTTGTTTCCTGCCTGATTTTCAGCGCCACAGACTCTCTGTAAGGGCATTGCCGCCTTTATCTCCGCATCATTGGTTTAATGCATTAAAGCAATGTGATTATAACATTGAATAGAAGGGTTGTCAAGGAATGATTTTCAATTATGAACGATCAGGAAAGGCAGAAAATGCGCACGACTTGATTTATAATCTTAATTTATTGTAAAACCATTAAACATCTATGTATTTTTTGAGCCGAAGGTGCTATAATATATCTGTAGTGCTTGCATACGGATGACTTATGTCAATTCGCAAGGGGCAGGTGAACGCTTTGAAACGGATTGTTTGCGGCATAATTGCGCTGCTGTTGATATCGAGTATGTTCGGTGTGTTCGCGGAGAATACCGATGAGGAGCTTGCGCAGCGTTTTGCCAGTGCGGTCACGATGGAATACAATGGTAAAACGTATCGGTTACGCAATCGGTTGGAAACCATTCTGGTGTTGGGCACCGATCGTCGTAATGGCGAAAGCGGCGGATTGATCGGTACGCAGGCGGATTTTTTGATGCTGATCGTGTTGGACGATAACCATAAAACGGTCACGCCGATTCGCATTAACCGCGATACGATGACGCAAATTACAGCTACCGATCTAAATGGTGAAAATCCACGCAATGCTATCGGACAGATTTGCCTTTCCTACGCATACGGGGATGGGGAGGACGGCAGTTGTCAGCTTACGGCGCAGACGGTTTCCGGTTTATTCTTCGGAGTGCCTATCGATCATTACTACGCGGTCAACATGGACGGCATAGCGACCTTGAATGATGCAATTGGCGGTGTGACCGTCACCTTGCAGGATGATTTCACTATGCTGGATCCGAGTATGGCAGTGGGTGCGACCGTTCATCTTCAAGGTAAACAGGCGGAATATTTCGTTCGCTCGCGCATGGAGGTGGGCGACGGCTCTAATGAGAACCGTATGCGCAGGCAGAAGGCATATATGGATGCGGCAAAACCGATATTGACGGGTATGCTTCAAAACTCGCCCAACAGCTTTGGCGCTTTGTATGAAAAACTCGAAGATTTCGCCGTAACCGACATGGCAAAGGGACGCATCATCAATACTGCGGTGAAGATTCAACGCTACGATGTGCTATCATCGCTTGCCAGTGACGGTGAAAACCGTGAAGGACTCAACGGTCATGTGGAGTTCTATCCTGAGGAACAGAGCTTGCGGCAGATCGCCGTTAGCGTGTTCTTTGAGGAAGACTAATATCGCTCGAAATGCCAAAACGGCATTGTGATATAAATATTTTACCTGGGTAAGACGCGCATTTCGAAAGAGGTGCGTGGAAAGGAGTGCATGAACATGTTCAAGAAAATTGTTTCTCTGGTAGCCGTTCTGGCTCTGGTTCTCGCTGCCTGCGCTTTCGCAGCCACTAGCCCGACCGCCAATGAGCCTGTGAGCGGCGAACTCACCAGCCCCGTAGGCGCTGATCTGTCTGGTCTGTCCATTGATCTCGAGAAGGTCTCTGAGACCGCTCTGGAGGTTTACAACAGCATTAAGGACAAGAACATTGCTGATGAAGTTGGCGACGAGTTCAAGCTCAACGCCATCGCGAACGGCATTGTGCCCGCGGATGTGGATTTCAGCAAGTACGCTATCGATAAGTTCTTCTCCCTCGAAATCGAAGGCTACAAGAACGAGATGGGCGACGTTGAGGTAACCTTCCCCTTCGTTCCCGGCTACTCCGTAGATGATGATCTGCTGGGTGCTGTGGGCGTTGTTGACGGCGAAGACGTCTCCTGGACTCCCGTGGCTGCCAAGGCCAACGAGGATGGATCTGTTACCGCGACCTTCACCGAAGAGCTGGCTGACACGGTGCAGAATGGTACCGGCGAATCCGTGTTCGCTCTGCTGAGGAACGCTGACTAATCCATTCATATTAACCGTTGATCGCTTCGGCGGTCAACGGTATAGGGTCAAATGAGAATTTGACCAAACCTTAGACAATGCACGTGAGACATTTCGAGACCATACATCCATCCGGCAAGTATTTCACTTACCGGATGGATGTATGTGGACACTGCATGGTATTGTACATTTGGAGGTTCAGGTCGTGGCAAGAAGCAATCATGAAATAGATGAGCGTGAACTTCTCAGTGGAGAAGTAGATGCGGAGGAAATAGATCTCCTGGAATTGTTTTATCGACTGCTGGAGAAATTTAAATTGATTCTCGCCGCAGGTCTGGTAGGCGCAATTATTATGGGTGTATATAGCTATTTTGTAGCGACGCCCATTTATGAGGCGACGAGCGAAATGTATGTGCTCTCGTCCAAGGATTCTGCAATCAACTTGTCGGATTTGCAGATCGGCGCAGCGTTGACTTCCGACTATGAGGAAGTATTGTATACATGGGAAGTTGAAGCGCTGGTTCGCCAGAATTTGAATTTGTCTTATACAAATAAGGAATTGGAGAGTATGGTGCACGTCTCCAATCCTTCCAATACTCGAATTTTGAAAATTACAGTATCTTCGCCCGATCCACAAGAGGCGAAAGATATTGCCAATGAATATGTGGAAGTGGCTCGCGAGTATATTTCAAATGTCATGATGACTGATGCGCCCACCGTTCTTTCGGAAGCTTTGTTGCCCAAAAGTCCTGTGAGCCCCAGAAAGATCAGGAATATTGCACTTGGTTTGATTGTGGGTATGTTCATTGCAGTCGCGATTATCACCGTGCTGTTCATTATGGACGATAAAGTGAAGACTTCGGAAGACATTCGCAAATACATTGGTCTACCTACCTTGGCCGTTGTAGCGAAGGATGACGAAGTGGCTCAAGCGCAATCCTCCAGCAGAAAGAAGAGGCAATAAACCATGAATGTATGTGAATTCAAAAAGTTTGTAGAACTCTCCTATACATCGCAGGAGGCCGTAAACACTCTCTGTACAAATCTTGCTTTTTCAGGTAGTGACAAGCAGAAAATCATGATGACCAGCTGCCATGCGGGCGAGGGTAAATCGTTTATTGCGATGAACCTGATGCGTACATTGGCGAATTTGGGTTATCGTGTTGTTCTTGTGGATGCGGACTTACGTCGTTCGCAAATCAAGCAGCGCTTCGGTATGAAAATATTAACCGGCAATGGGAATGGCACTTCGCACTATCTCGCCGGAATGTGCGGTTTGGACGATTGCCTTTACGAGACCAATATTGAAAACGCCTTTATAATTCCTGTGGGTCGTGAGGTTAAGAATTCGCTGTCGCTTTTAACCAGTGAGCGATTACCCACCTTGCTGGATGAACTTTCCAAAAGCTTTGACTATGTGCTGGTAGATGCACCGCCGGTTGGGGTAATTATTGATGCTGCTCAGATTGCAAAGTATTGCGACGGTACATTAATTGTTGTACAGTATAATTCTGTATCCAAGCGCGAATTGCTTAGCGTAAAAAATCAGGTAGAGAGCACGGGCTGCGAGATATTGGGGGCAGTACTCAACGATGTGGCTTTTAATACTCTATCTAGCAAAAAGTACTATAATAAGAGTTATTATTCCCATTATTACAATAACGATTATTATTACTATAATGGCGCCGGTAACCTGAAAAAAGAAAAATCCGCAAGTGCGTCTAAATCCGCTAAGTAGTATGCCTTATTTTGTTGATATTCATCATCATGTAATCTACGGGGTAGACGACGGTGCGCGTACCGAAGCGGATATGCAGGCAATGCTGAAAAAAGCATATGACGATGGTATTCGAGCAATCGTGACCACTCCGCACGTGACACCTGGCGTACACCGCTTTGATTGGGAACGATTTGATCGCCATTTTGAAAAAGCGCAGCATTTTTGTGCATCTGAGGGCATGAAATTGCAATTATATCGAGGTTGCGAGATATTGTATACTGAAGCGACTTGCGATTTTTTGCAAGAAGAGCGCATTCCCACTCTTGCAGGCACAGAAAACGTACTCGTTGAGTTTTCTCCGGATACTGCATTTAAGGTAATTAATCGTGCAGTTGACGCCATATTATGCAGCGGATATACGCCGGTTATTGCACATATGGAACGTTATATGTGTTTGGTTCGAAAGCCGGGACTTGTAAAAAAACTAAAAGACAATTATCGACTAAAATTGCAGGTCAACTGCGGTACAGTTATCAACAGTAAAGGTTTCTTCTTGGATCGGTTTGTTCGAAATGTGTTTGAAAACGAATACGTAGATGCAATTGGTACCGATGCTCATAATGTTTCTTCTCGTCCTGTACAAATGAAAGCGGCTTATGCTCAGCTCGTAAAAAAGTGGGGAGAGGATTATGCCAATCGGTTGACCAATGGAAGTGTTTTGGAAGAAGGGTAGGGACATCCGAGGATGTCCCTATAAGTTTATATGGGATGTGAAATGTATGAATTCATTTGAATTTGATGATTCCAGAATAATCGAGGAGCGGATTTCTTCACAGCGCGTTTTTGACGGGTTGATACTGCATATTGATCATGATACCAATCGATTGCCCGACGGATCGTTAGCAAAGCGGGAGATCGCCCGGCATATTGGCGCAGCAGCCGTAATACCTGTAGATGAAGAGGGATACGTATATCTAGTTCGACAGTTTCGAGCTCCCTTTGGGCAAGTATTGTTGGAAATTCCCGCAGGAAAGCTTGATGCTGCGAATGAGGACCGCTT
>JAFUAR010000316.1 GCA_017460585.1 Clostridia bacterium | reverse complement strand
TGCCGCTCATCACCTGCAAAGATTCCAAGCTGGGGCGCTACTGTGCGAATCAGGGGCTGCTGCTTTTGGTGTTGATCGTTCTGGCGAGTATGCTCGTTGGCGTACTGGCGGGCATTCCGCTTCTGGGGTGGATATTCCGTCTGGTCGGCGGATTGGTCAATCTCGCGCTATTCATCGTTGGTATTCTGTGTTATGTGCAGCTTATGACCAACAATCGGGTCGTCGAATTGCCCTATATCGGCGGCTTTCGGCTGCTGCCGTAGTCGATTGACGCGCTGTACCAAGCCTCGTCGCCTTCAGACATGGGGTAAAATGCTTTAGAATGTGAGAAATACGAACGAATGATCATATTGGGTATTGATCCCGGACTTGCCACGCTGGGCTATGGCGTGATCGACGCGCAGGATGGGAAGAACCGCCTTGTGCAGTACGGCGTGCTCACAACGCCGAAGAATGTGGAAATTCCTTTTCGCCTGCAGGCGATACTGCGCGGTATGTACCAGCTGATGGATATCTACCAGCCGGAGGAGGTCGCCTTCGAAGAATTGTTCTTTTCAAAGAATATTACTACTGGAATCAACGTGGGCATGGCGCGCGGCGTGGCGCTGGCAGCGGTAGCGGATCGCACCGATCAGCTGTTTGAATACACGCCCATGCAGATTAAGCAGGCGGTGACCGGCTATGGCAAGGCGGATAAGCATCAGGTGCAAATGATGGTGAAAATGCTGCTGAATATGCAGGAAATCGCCCGACCGGACGACGCGGCGGACGCGCTGGCGGTTGCCATTACGCACGCGAGCTGTCGCCGTACGGGTCAGCTGTTTCGAATTCACTAACAGGAGAGTGCGTTTATGTTTGCGCATATCGAAGGAACGGTTTCGGAAAAATCCATAGATAGAATCGTGTTGGATGCGCACGGTATCGGCTTCGATATCAACGTGAGCGGCGCAACGCTCTCCGTCGCGCCCGCCGTCGGCGGACGAATGAAGCTGTATACCGTGTTCAGCGTGCGTGAGGACGCCATGGAGCTGTACGGTTTTTACAGCATAGAAGAAAAGCGTATGTTCGAGCGCCTGCGCAGCGTGAACGGCGTAGGTCCAAAGGTGGCTATGGCGATACTGTCTACCCTGAGCGTGCGTGATTTGAGCGTGGCGCTGGTTACGGGAGACGCGGCTTCGCTGGCGCGCGCCCCGGGCGTGGGCAAAAAGACCGCGCAACGCCTCGTGTTGGAACTCAAGGATAAGATCGATAACGATGATTTGACGGGCTCCGGCATCGCGCCGGTGCAGCGTGCGCGCGGCGGAATCGAGAGCGAAGCGGTCGCGGCGCTCACGGGATTGGGCTTTACAGGACAAGAGGCGGAGCGCGCGGTCGGGGCGGCAAAGGCGCAAACGGACGATTTGCAGGAGCTGATCCGCTTGGCGCTCAAGGGCAGGGTTTCCTAAGCGTCGGGTTTCCCAGCGATCATTCCATATTAAAGGAGACATGAAGGAGCGCACAGGCAGGGGGAAGCATATGGTTGGCGAAAAACAGAATGCGCCGCTTCGGCGAACGGGTTGGCGCTTCGCGTTTGTGTTTTGCGCGGTCGGCATCATCATCAATCTGGCGGGGGCGAAGCTTGCTTCCCTGCTTGCGTTGCCGCTCTATTTGGATTCCATCGGAACCATACTATCCGCGGGATTGGGCGGATATATCCCCGGCATAGCGGTTGGCTTCGTTACGAATTTGCTCAATAGCGTTTCCGATCCGTCCACCGCTTATTATGGCGCGTTGAATGTGCTCATCGCTATTTGCGCTGCGTCGTTTGCGCGCAAAAAATGGTATTCTCAATTTGGTAAGCTTCCGGTCATGGCGCTGGTATTTGCCCTGATTGGGGGAACGCTCGGTTCGGTACTTACGTGGATGCTCGCGGGCTTTTCCATGGGCAGCGGCATTACCGCTCCGCTGGCGCTTACGCTTGCGCAGGGCGGGCTTCCGCCGTTTCCCGCGCAGTGCGTCGCCGATACCGCCATCGATTTTCTCGATAAGCTGATCTGCACGCTGGCGGCAATGCTGGTTATGCGGTTCATTCTCAAGCGATTCCCTGGCGAACTCTGGTTTCACGATTGGAAGCAGGATTCCGTGCCGGAAAAGGTGCGCAAGGCGCGGGGCGATCGCTTCTCCCGAAAAATGCCGATTGGCAGGAAGATTCTGCTGCTCATCGCCGCGGCAATGGTTGTGATCGCCATTGTGGTCACGGGCATTTCGTTTGCGCAGTTTCACAGCGCCAATATCGAAAGCCAGACGCGTCTAGCCTACGGCGTGGCGAATGTGGTCTCCGATTCATTCGATCACGACCGCGTGGATGAATATATCCGTTTGGGAGAGAATGCGGAAGGCTATGCGGAGAGCGAACGGCGAATGGCCAGCTTAATGGCGAGCTCGGACGACATTGAATACGTCTACGTTTATCAAATTTTGCCCGACGGCTGCCACGTGGTGTTCGATCCGGACACCTCCGAGGAGACGGGCGCGAACGCGGGCGATATTATTCCCTTCGACGCGGCGTTTGATCCGTATCTTCCCGCGCTGCTGGCGGGCGAAGCGGTGGAACCCATCATTTCCAATGAAACCTACGGCTGGCTGCTGACCGTGTACGTGCCGGTGATCGATTCCGCGGGCGAATGCGCTTGTTACGCCGCGGTGGATATCTCCATGCAGCGGCTCATGGTCAACGAATATGTGTTTCTCACGCGTACCCTCTCGTTGTTCCTTGGCTTCTTCCTGCTGATTTTGGCAATCGGCGTATATTTGGCGCGGTACAACATTGTTCTGCCCATTAACGCTATGGCGGTTACTGCGAACGCCTTCGCCTACAATTCCGAGGAGGCGCGTGCGGATAGTGTTTCCCGTATAAAGGCGTTGAACATTCGAACGGGCGATGAAATTGAAAACC
>JAFUAR010000025.1 GCA_017460585.1 Clostridia bacterium | reverse complement strand
CCCATATTTTCTTCGCTCGGTTGCGATTCAATCAGCGTTCCGGGTTCTTCGGGTGCATTGGTATTGCGTATGTTGGTGGGAATACCTGCCTTATGTACCGGGAAAATGGCTTCCTCGTGCAAAACCGTTGCGCCCATGTAAGAGAGTTCACGCAATTCACGGTAGGTCAAGCGGCGAATACAGCGCGGATTATCCACAACGCGGGGATCCGCCATCAGGAACCCGTTTACGTCCGTCCAGTTTTCATACATCTCCGCTTCTGCAGCGCGAGCAACGATTGCTCCGGACACGTCGCTTCCGCCCCGAGAAAAAGTATGAACTTCTCCATTGGGATAAGAACCATAGAACCCGGGAATGACAGCGCGAGGATGATCCTCCATTGCCTTGCGAAGCATTTCGTTTGTCCATTCAGAGGCAAACGCTCCGCGCCGGTCAAACTTGATTACATCGACAGGATCAATGAAATCCCACCCTAAATATTCCGCAAGCAGTATGCCGTTTAGATACTCGCCTCGGCTGGCAGCGTAATCAATACTACGTCGGGCATGGATTTCGCGACTTGTCTCACGCAATATTTTCTCCAAATCAAAATCCAAATGCAATTCATCTGCAATTTGCAAGTATCGGTTTGCAATTCGCTCAAATACTTCTTCATAGGGTTGATTGATATCGACAAGGCGATAGCACTGGTAGAGCAAATCGGTAATTTTAATATCTCCGTCGAAGCGTTTACCCGGTGCGCTCGGTACAACGTAACAGCGGGAGGGGTCTGATTCAATGATCTTTTTTACCTTTTTGAAATGCTCTGCATCACAAAGCGAAGAACCGCCAAATTTAACAACTTTAATGCCCATCCCTCATTCATCCTCCAATTTTGGGTTTCCATTGGGTTCAGGAATCGCTGTTTCCTCAGGTGCTATAATATCGTCCAACTTTTTCAACACCGCTTCTCTGCCAATGCCTTTCGGTGCCGAATAAAGCAGTATTTCCCACGGTTGAACTACAAGCGTTCGGCAAATTACAGGAATCGAGCGGCTGCATTGCGCTTTAGAAAGCTTATCCGCCTTGGTCGCGATCACTGTGAACGGAATATCGTAATGGCGCAGGTATTCGATCATCATTACGTCATCCTGTGTGGGCGTATGGCGAATATCCACCAACTGCAACACATGTTTAAGGTTAGGCGAATGCTCGAGATATCCCTCGATCATATTTCCCCATTTTTCTCTTTCGGACTTTGGCGCGCGTGCAAAACCATAGCCCGGAAGATCTACTAAAAAGAACGCCTCATTCAGCAGATAGAAATTGATCAATCGAGTCTTGCCCGGATCTGACGAGGTACGCGCGAGCTTCCCATTTCTCGCGAGGCTGTTGATCAATGAGGATTTGCCTACGTTGGATTTGCCCGCCATTGCTATTTCCGGTAGACCTTGCATTGGGTAATTGCGAAACTCTGACATTGAGGTGACAAAACGCGCTTTCTTTATGATCATACCGCTTTCTCCCATTCGGAATATTCCGCGAGAAGATGAGCGAACGCATCCTCCACCGTATCCATAAACACTATGTCGAGTTTATTGCGAATATCGGCGTCGAGTTCTTCCAGATTCTTTTCGTTCTCGCTTGGCAGCAATATATGCGTAATGCCCAAGCGATATGCCGCCAGCAGCTTTTCCTTCACGCCCCCAATGGGCAGTACTCTGCCATGCAGCGTAATTTCTCCTGTGACCGCCCAATCCGCATTGGTTGCCTTACCAACGACCGCGGACAGCAGCGCCGCGGACAATGCGACCCCCGCGGAAGGACCGTCCTTAGGCACTGCGCCTTCCGGAACATGAATGTGAATATCGTGAGTAGCGAAGTAATCCTCAGCAAGCTTCATTTCGCCCAGTCGACTGCGCACTACGCTGCGCGCACTGCGCGCGGATTCCTTCATCACATCCCCCAACTGACCTGTCAGCTCGACAGCACCCTTACCCGGGAATGAGACCACCTCGATGGGCATCACTTCTCCGCCAACCTGTGTCCACGCCAAACCATTGATTACACCGACCTGCCCTTCAATGCGTTTGGAATGCATATACGCTGCTGCCCCCAAATACTTTTTTAGCATTTGAGGCTTCAATTGAACCACTCCCATGGCTGGATCATCTATTCGCTCTACCGTAACCTTGCGGCATATTTTGCCAATATGACGCTCGAGTGTACGCACGCCTGCTTCACGGGTATAGCCTTCGATCAGCGCCTTGAGCGTACGTTCTGGAATACGCAAATGTTCTTTCGTTAATTGATGCTGCTTCATCTGTTTGGGTAACAGATGTCGCTTTGCAATTTGCGTCTTTTCTTCCAGCGTATAACTGGACACATTGATCACTTCCATACGATCCAGAAGTGCTCTGTCAATGGTTGCAGTAGAATTGGCAGTTGTAATAAAAAGCACATCTGACAAGTCAAAAGGCGCTTCCAGATAATGGTCCCGATAAGCGTGGTTTTGTTCAGGGTCGAGCACCTCCAACATCGCAGCCGAGGGATCGCCGCGCATATCCCGCGAAAGCTTGTCAATCTCATCCAGCAAAAATACAGGATTCATTGTACCACATTGATTAATGGAAGAAATCACTCGACCCGGCATTGCGCCTACATAGGTACGGCGATGTCCTCTAATTTCCGCCTCATCGTGAACGCCACCCAGCGACATTTGAGTGAATTTACGATTGAGCGCACGCGCTACCGACCGAGCGATAGAAGTCTTCCCTACCCCCGGTGGTCCAACTAGACAGAGTATCGGGCTCTTCATCTCCTCTGAAACAGAGCGCACCGCAAGATATTCAATCAGGCGTTCTTTCACGTCCTTCATGCCATAGTGATCTTCCTCAAATACCTTTCTCGCCTTGCGAATATCGATTTTACTCTCATCTTTCTTTCCCCAAGGCAGATCGAGCATATACTCAATATAATTCAAACTTACAGTGCTCTCGGGCGCCTGAATCGGTGTGCGCGCAAGACGTTTAAGTTCCTTTTCTACGCGCTCGTGCGCCTCGCTAGACATTGCCGATTCCGAAAGACGCTTTCTAAGAGTGGAAACCTCTTCATCCTCGTCTTCCCCCAACTCATCCTGAATGGCATGAATTTGTTCGCGTAGGTAGTATTCGTGGTTTGACCTATCCATGTATTCGCGTACTTTATGTTGAATGCGCTCATCCAAAGCCGCAAGCTCCGCTTCTTCAGAGAGCGTACGCAGCAGCAGCTCCAAACGCACATCAGTATCCTGACACTCTAACAGTGCCTGCCGTTCTTCAACTGATTTCACGATCCCAGAAGCTGCGATATCACAGAATTCATCTGGATTATGCTCGCCGGATAACGCGGAAATCAATTCAGGCATATTCTCATTGCTGGAATCGAGTATTTTCTTTGCCAGCATAATGCATACGCGCATCAATGCCCTGCGTTCAGGCGTGATATCGACAATTTGTTCCGGCAATATACTCACTTCACCCTGCTGCAATTCTGCATCGTCCAATATGCGCGTTAGCGTAGCGCGCTCTGTTCCCTCAATCAATACGCGCGCCGCCTGATCCGGTAAAGGCATAACCTGACGAATTACCGCCATAGTCCCTACCGAATAGAGATCCTTAACTTCAGGTCGTTCGATCAAAGGATCGCGCTGTGCGACAACAAATATTCTCTGATCGTCATCCATT
>JAFUAR010000315.1 GCA_017460585.1 Clostridia bacterium | reverse complement strand
GTTAATTCCAACATGATTTTCCTGTCATTGGGCGCAATGTTCCATTTAAACCGATCCTGCACAACGATCGTATGGTAGCGATAAGCTCGCTTTCCAGTGGTGCGATGGTTTCTGCGCTGTCGTTCCGCTTGAACCTGATTATAAGTTTCCTCATCTATGATTTGAGGATAGAATTCATCACCCATATACCTACTATCCGCCAGATATTTTCCGCAATGGCAGGCGCTTTTCTCAATTCCGGCTTCTCTAGCTGCATCGCGTATGGATAATCCCTTCAAATAAAGCGAAAACATTTGTCGAAGATTGGTTGCTTGCTGAAAATCAACTTCCGCCATTCCATTGACGATTTTATATCCGTAAATCACCATTCAATCCTCCTTGGGGAACCAATTCTTGGCTTGGTATATTTCGGGAATTTCCAACGCATTCCATAAAAAATAAACCGCATTTGAAGCGGAAACATAGTATGGAGTTTGGCATTACGATAACTCGATCTATATGTTCCTTGAAAATGTTCTCCGCTTCCTTTCTCCAATCTTTTCCGCCCACCCATTGCTCTACTGCACAAAGCAGAGACTTTGCGCAAGCAATTTGCTCATTGACCGCAAATAACTCCGATCCACATTCATGCGTCAAATCTGAAATGAAAATGCGAATTAATAACGGTGCATAATGTAGTTTATTCAAAAGCGTTAAAAAGGCATTTTGTAAACTGCTTTCCAATATATTGGTCATGCCACACCGCGAACCGCCAACGGTTTTGTTCGCACACCGCCAAAATAGACGTGGTTCTCCCTTCTGCCGAATTGTTGCTCGCCAAAATGACGAATTGCATTCACCGCAAATCACTCGTCGCGTAAAAACGCAATGGTTCAAGTATGGTGTCCTTTTCCAGCGTTCCCCTCTCTGCGCTCGCAAAACCTGCGCCCTATCATAGGTTGAATTGTCTACAATCGACGCATGATGATTGACCCAACGAATCAATTGATACTTGCCGCAATTCCTTTTTCGATGATAATACTCATCCATATAGGTTTTTTGCAGAGTAATATTTCCAATATAAGCTTCATTGCGGATAATGGATATGATCGTATCTCTAGTCCAAAATCCAGATATGGCCGCTCGCACCCACTTCTGTGTACTTCTCTTTGTACAAATGCCGCCGGCATTCAATTCCTTCGCAATATCTCCTGATCGCCGCCCAGCTAGATATTCCCTGAAAATGAAGCGAACAACTTGTGCCTCTCTATTCTCAATAATCCACTTTCCCTCTTCAAGCGTATAACCAAACGGAGCGGACGAGTGCTTATAGCTTCCGTTTTCAAACCTTCGCTGTATTGCCCAGCGATTATTCTGAGAAATGGAACGCACTTCGTTTTCTGCAAATGAAGCCAACAATGAAAGCATCAATTCCCCTTGCTTTGTTCGCGTATCGATCGACTCCTTTTCGAATACGATATGTATACCCATGGAATTCAGTTCTCGAACCAACCATAATAGATCGGCTGCATTTCGGGCAAAACGACTGATCGACTTGGTCAATATTAGATCGACCTGTCTACAACGGCATTTTTGCAAAAGCCATTCCAATTCCGGTCGATTTTCCTTACTCGTACCGGATATGCGTTCATAAAAAATTCCCGCGTTCTCCCAATCTGTATGCGCATCGATTTCCGCCTCAAAATGCTCTCTTTGAATCTGAATGCTCGAACTCTGATCCTCCATTAGCGTAGAAACGCGGCAATAAGCGGCAACACGCAAGCGATCTTTTCGTTTGGTAGGTTGCAAGGTTTGAACGCTCATGGCGTTCGTCTGCACTTCACAACCTTTCCTCACCTCGTCCAATTTCGGTATGGACATATCCAATGTTACAATCAACTTCTTCTCCTCCCAAGACTGAATATTTAAAATAAGAAGGTCTGCCCCCTCATTTCATTCGTTGGATTGCAAAACAATTTAGCGCCAGAGAAAGAAAAACGGGCTATGCACAACGCACAGCCCGAAAATAGTTATGAGATTATTCCGCTTCCAGCATATTTTCCGGAAGGGTTGCCGTAAGTGTCAATACGGAGATCTGTGGGGAATTCAGCATACGGAACGGCATTGCAGGAACGGCGGCATTGGTAGAAAGTCCTCCGGTAATATAGACCTGCGTCACTCCACGCGAGGAAAGCCCCTGCACGCGTTCCTGCGCGGGCAGCCAGCCATTGCGAGCTATCATATCGTCAGGAATATAAAATGCTCCAATCCACGGCAATCGCCATACCCCACCGCAGTAATGCCCCGCAATGAGCAATTCCGGCGTGTTTAGATATTTATCATCCACAGAGTTATGCGCCTCGGTAATAGAAAACGTCTTATCAGAGGGCACCTCATGCGCTAGACAGAGCAGAAAATCATCGTCCGACATACTACCGATCGCCTGATAGAAGTTTTGTGCCACGCGATATCGATAGCTGGTTGCCGGAAGGGTTTGATAATCCGCTTCCAAACCGGAAAGTACGCCGTCTTCCTCCTGTTCCATTTGTTCCTTCCAGACCGATTGAAGCTCTGCTGCATCCATATTAAGAAGGTTGGCAGGCGAAATCCACATACTACCTGCGCCTATGGCAATCTTCATTGGCGCATCCACGTAAATTGCGCCGCGTTCCATTGCGCCAAGTATCCAATCCTCCAACACGATCTGCGAGAGCGTACCTCGAATATCTCTGGGCGTGGAGACAAACGGACCCGGATCTGCATCTCCACAAATGAAATACACGGGTTTACTCGCAGGAAGACCATCTAACAATTCGAACAGCGGCTCCGGATCGCCGCCTTTCCCCACCATATCGCCCAGCAGGAATACTGCATCGTAATTCAGGGTATTGATGCTTCGCAGCAATGCGCTCTGCTGATCGCCAAAGCGCCTTCCGTTCAAGTCCGATAGCACTAGAATTCTAGCACCCTCCAGCGCACTGTTCAGACCGACTATGGTAATTTGTTGGTCCTGAACGGAAATATTGCTGCCACCCATGAATATAACGGAAGCAAGTGCAATCAATACCGCAAAAACAATGATTGGGGTCATCGCGATACGATGACCGTAAATCATCAACCCGCGAAAACGGTGACTCTCATCGCTCGAACGCGCAACCTGAATGGGAGGACGACCCGTACCCAGAAATGCGCGAATCCACCCTGGGTGCGAGCCCTTCTTTGCATGGTTCGAAGCTTTCGCATTCGAAGCTTTTTTACGCCTTTGTGCAGTGGAATGCTTCTTGTTGGTTTTTTTTCGGCGCGGCACATCCGCTTCATCGCCGTAAACGTCAGATTCAGTGCGAACGACATCCTGCGGGGATGCGAGTTTTGGCGACTGCGTTTCATGCCGCTTAGTTGGCTTTTGTCGATCCGATTCCTGCATGAGACCCTTCCTCGGTTGCAATCTATTTCAAAAAACTATACGCAAAGATCCTTTGCGCTATACTCGCCTGCATTCCCTGCTGAGAAATAACGGGTTAGATCATACGGCGATAATACTCCCATATCGGTAACCACACCGGACACCAAATGTGGAGGCGTAATATCAAAACTGGGATAATACCCCTTCACTCCCTGCGCTGCCGTACGCACCCCCATCGCCTGCAGCACAAAATCCGGATCCCGCATTTCAATTTGAATCGTATCCACTGTCGGATGCCCTTTGTCCGGTGCGCCTGTAACAAAATACGGTATGCCCATATACTTTGCAACAATGGCAATTTGAAAGGTACCTACCTTGTTGACCACATATCCATCCAAACAAATTGCATCCGCCGCAGATGTAAACACGTCAATCTGCTCGTTCTGCATAACAGTTGCAGGCATATTATCGGTAATTACCGTCACGTCAAAACCCATATCGTGTCCTACCGTAGCGGTCAGACGAGCGCCCTGAAAATAAGGGCGCGTTTCAGGACAGAACAGGCGAATCTGTTTGCCTCGCTGCTTCGCGACTTTCAGCATTTGCCCAACGATGGTCTCGCCAAAACATTGGGTCATCACGCAACCCTGATTGGGAAAGAGATCGACCAAATATTCCGCCATGCGCTCAATTTTCGAATAACGCAAATTGTTTGCTTCCACCGCATAATTGCGAATGGCATTCGCCACATCTTCGCCACGCTCCAAGGCGAGTTTGGCGGCAGGCAGACAGCCTTCCGTTACCAGCTTCATGCGTGAAACGGTAGTGGGGCGCGCATGAGAAATTGTATATGAAGCCTCTTCTAAATACTCCATCTGCCGTTGAGCAGACATATCGCGGCATTCATATGCGGCCAGCGCCATGCCCATCGCTGCAGCGGTATAGGGTCCCGCAGACTGTGTGACCATATCCGTGATGGCCTGTGCAACCTCTTTGTATGTCTTACAGACCACGAACTCCACTTTCCCCGGATAGATTCGGCGATCCAATATGCGAACTTCGCCGGACTCATACCATGCGACATTCTCATATTGAAGCATGAACGCTAATCCCTGATCTGCACGTTCCATGCAATTTCCTCCTTATTCTAAAACCGTTTTTGATTCCATACAGCGATTGAATGGCGCACCGCGCGTCTTTCAATACCTTATCAGTATCCAAGGTAAGATATTTCCCATTTTCGTACAATATTTGACCATCGACCATCGTCATACACACGTCTGACGACTGCGCGGAATATACCAACATATTAATTGGATCAAACGCGGGAAGCATATGCGCACGATCGCTAAAATGCACGGCGATGATATCCGCCTTCTTTCCCACCTCGAGGCTGCCGGTATCGTTACGCCCCTGTAGCCGCGCGCCGTGAATCGTAGCCATTTTCAATACCGTTTCTGGCGTCATGATCACAGGATTTCGATGGTAGCCGTTATGAATAATCGATGCAAGATGCATCTCCTCGAACATATTCAGGTTGTTATTACTCGCAGCGCCGTCGGTACCAAGTGCGACCATTAGACCCATGTCGAGCATCTTTGGAATAGGTGCGAAACCGCTTCCGAGCTTCAAGTTGCTGCTTGGATTATGGATGGGATATACTCCCTTTCGCAGCATGACGCGCAGGTCCTCCTCCGTTACCCACACGCAATACGC
Source organism: Clostridia bacterium (assembly GCA_017460585.1). Taxonomy (GTDB): domain Bacteria; phylum Bacillota; class Clostridia; order Christensenellales; family Aristaeellaceae; genus Faecivicinus. The sequence continues at coordinate 4,934 of JAFUAR010000315.1, read as the reverse complement.
GGCGGCTGTTGGTAGATCAAATACGCCAAGCGAATCAAACCATTGGGCTGGAGTCAACCTATGCCGCTCAATGCACTCGCGATGTTCCTTTTCCGTTTCAGAAAGATGCAGATGCATACGCGCACCCTTCGAGAGATAGGGGCGAATTCGCTCGACATAACCGCGTACTATACACTCGGTAATGGTATATTCGGCATGAATGGAGAAATCAATTCTGATTTTTCCGTTTTGCGCGTTGTGCTGCGACTCAAAAAGCGCGATTGATTCGGAAATGCGGCTGGAATCCTCCGCTCGCTCGTTTGGATCGAACGATTGCACCACCCGCGTCAGATTCATCTTCATGCCAATATCTTTGTTCAGAAGTATGGCGGTTTCCGGCTCCATATACATATCGCTGAACGAGGTCACGCCCGAGGCGATCATCTCCATCATAGCAAGAGCGTTTCCCGCGGAGATTTGTTCCGCCGTGAGGCGAGCTTCCACCGGAAACATTTCCTCATACAGCCAACGATCGAGCGGCAGATCGCTGCCCACACCGCGCAAGAGCACCATAGCTGCGTGACAGTGGCAATTAATAAGCCCTGGCATAAGCAGTTTACCGGAGAAATCGCGCTCTTCATCGTAAGTCTCCACTGGGCGATCTGAGCCGATGTAACATATGGAATCATTCTCTATGCCCAAATAGCCGTTGCGAATAAGACGGAAGTTTTCGCCTTCCCAAGCCAATATCATGGCGTTTGCGAAAAGTCTCTTCACAGCTCCACCTCGTCCATGCGGCGAATGATCTCCGTAACATAATTCTGAAAACGCGTGGAAATTGTCTTTGCCGTTTCCACAACCTCCTCGCTGGTGAGGGAACGATCTAGCACACCAGCCGCCATATTAGTCATTACGCTTAGGCACAAAAGCGGAAGCCCACAGTGTGCAGCAGTAAGAGCCTCCGTTACGGTGGACATACCCACCGCATCCGCTCCAAGCAAACGAACTGCGCGAATTTCCGCAGGTGTCTCATACTGCGGTCCTGTAAAGAAGTAATACACCCCTTCGTGCACGTTCAAATCGGAACCTTTGGCACAGCTGTGCGCCAGAGCGCGCAGCGCCGGAGTATACATATACGTCACATCAAAAAAGCGGGGACCAAACTCATCAATATTTTTTCCGCGCAGCGGACTATCGCCAGTCAGTTTGATGTGATCGGAAACGATCATAATATCACCGGGACGATAACTGGTATTGACAGCGCCGGCGGCATTGGTCAAAATAACCGCCCGAACTCCAAGTAGTTTGAATAAGCGAACGGGAATCACAAGCTGTTCAAAATCATAGCCCTCATAGGTATGGAATCGTCCGGACATACAGACGACTTTTTTACCAGCTACAGTTCCAAAAATAAGCTTTCCGGCATGATTTTCGACCGTAGAGAGCAAAAAATTGGGAATGTCAGCATAATCGATCACAATGGGATCCTCAATGGTATCTGCAAAGCCACCCAGCGCCGAACCAAGCACAATAGCGATTTCCGGCACATAAGGAACAATATTCTTTACATAATCCGCAGATCTCTGAAAAAAAGCATAACTATATTCCACTGAGCATACCTCCCCCAATTGAATTGCCATTATTGTAACATTTTCACAAGGAGGCGTCAACAATGATTTATGGACGAAGATTAGACCTTGTTCGGTCAAATATAAGCAATTCCACGAGCAACTATACATACCTTTGCTTGGATAGTCAAGTCCCTGATGGTTCCCCCTTCGGCAAAAACCTCTGCGCAAATTACTCCGCCGGGTTGACGCACTTCAACTCTTGTATGCGTTCCGCCCGTTGAATACAGTTGATCGCAGGCAATTGCCGCCGCGCCGCTTCCGCAGCCGCGTTCATGAGTAACGGTTTGAATAGCGGGCACATATACCACTGGATGCACTTCCAGCGTGCTTTCGTTCACAATCAACGCGCCAAGCGCATCGGCACCAATTTCTTCATTCCATTGAGGTAACCTTCGCTCTGCCTCTTCACTCGAAACGCCAAGCGATATGGGCAAAACAATATGCGCAATTCCGGAAAAGGATATAAGCTTCGCCTGAACGACACCGCAATCTGTAGCCAACGTAATCTTACGTGTTCCAAGCGGCAGAGGCATTTTTACAGTGCCTTCGTAACCATCTTCCAAACGCTTGATTCGGCAAGGCACCAATTCATCCGTACCGGATACCTGCAATTGATATTCACGCGTTTCCCCCTTCACAAGTCTTTCCTGCTCCGCCAAATACGCCGCCAGCGACATGGTAGCGTTTCCGCAAAATTCACCGCCCATCATTTGAAGCGCTGCGTTCGCACCAGCCTTGGAGGGCTGTAGTACATAGCCCGCCTGCTCGGCAAAGACGCTGTCGTACGCCAAAAGACGTGCAGCGACTTCGGCACGACGTTGGTCGGCAACATCCGATAAGATCAATACCGTCATGTTCTGGGTAGGACTTAGTTTAATAAAGGAAATTTCCATCATATGCGTCTCCCGCGATGCGTCATCAGTTGAAGCGGCTTAGGAATTGTATAGTGCGCTGCTGAGTAGGATGGTTGATGATTTCATTCGGCGCGCCTTCTTCCACAATCACTCCTTCATCCATGAAAATAACATGGTCGGATACATCGCGCGCAAAGGCCATCTCGTGGGTCACGATCACCATAGTCATATGCTCCATTGCCAGATCACGAATAACCTTGAGTATTTCGCCGGTTAATTCCGGGTCGAGCGCAGAAGTCGGCTCGTCAAAAAACAACATCTTCGGGCGCAAAGCTAGCGCACGAGCGATAGAAACGCGCTGCTGCTGTCCGCCGGAAAGCTGATAAGGATAAGCATCGCCACGATCCTCTAAACCCATTTTCCTCAAAAGCGTTTTCGCGGTTTCAAATACTTCGTCTCTTTCACGCTTTTGTATCAGAATAGGCGCTTCGGTAATATTCTTCATGACCGAATAATGTGGAAACAGATTAAAATTCTGGAAAACCAATCCAAAACAACCGCGAATATCCTTCATATCCGAAGCGCTCGCGGAAACCATGCGACCATTTTCCTCCCAAACCGCCTTTTTGCCTATGTAGATCAACTCGCCGCCATCCATTTTCTCCAACAAGGTTGCGCATCGTAACAGTGTGGACTTGCCAGAACCCGATGGACCAATAATCGAGACAACTTTTCCCTGTTCAACTGTTAGACTGATATCCTTTAGTACTTCATTTTGATCAAAACGCTTTCGGCAATGCCGAATTTCCAAAATATTCATTCCAATTCTCCTCGGCAATTCACAAATGGGATAGGCATTTTAGCGATAGTAATTCATGCTGTTCTCTATTTTCGACATTCCCACCGCAACCACCATATTCATGATATAGTAGAATACTCCCGCAATTACAAACGGCATAAAGCTAGTTGTGGAATTGGCAATTTGCTTTCCGATAGAGAACATTTCCTGATAGGCAAGCGTAAACGCCATTGAAGTATCCTTGACCAGCGTAATCACTTCATTGGTCACAGAAGGCAGTATGCGTTTAATCACCTGTGGCAAAATAATGCGCATGAACGTTTGCATACGGCTATAGCCCAATACAGCGGCCGCCTCATATTGTCCAATCGACATAGACTCTATCCCGCCGCGATATATTTCCGCAAAATATGCCGCATAATTTAGCGAAAAACCGATAATAATGGGTACCAGCTTATTGCGGGAAACTCCCATGCCAAATAAGTAAAACGGACCATAAGCGACGACCAGAAGCTGCAGCATGAGCGGCGTTCCGCGCAGTATGCTGATATACACCTTCGCAATCGCCCGCACTGGTTTAATTTTAGACATTCGAAGGAATGCCACTACCAGCCCCAAAGGCAGCGAAAAGAGCAGAGTTAAGCCAAATATACTCAACGTTCTGCCCAATCCCTCGCTCATTTTCAATATCATCGCCTGTATGGTCATATGTTCGTCTCCTCAATAAGCTGCTAAATTGGTACCTAAAGACACAAATCTATGGGTTACCATATTCGCGATAACCCATAGACAATAGAAGGTTTATCCAGACGCGCAATCCATTATTCAGCCGTCAGGCAAAGCGCGTTCACATCCAAACCGTATTTCTCGGCAAGGGAGACATACGTGCCATCCGCAACCAGCTGCATGAAAGCATCTTCTACCTGCGCGCAGATTTCCGCGTCCGCCTTGCGGAAGCAAATACCATATTCCTCGGAGGCAATAGATTCATCCAACATGATGTAATCATCGCCGTATTCCGCGATCTTACCAGCCGCTACGCCGATATCGATGGCAATGGCATCAATCGCGCCCGCCATAAGCTCGGTAAAACATACATTGTAGTTTTCAAAACGCAACAATTCGCCAAAGGTTGACGTAAGCGCTTCGCAATCTCCGCCTTCGCTCAACAGCATATCCGCAGAGGTGCCGAGCTGAACGCCGACAATCTTACCCTGCAAATCGTCCAGCGTAGAAATGCCGGTATCCTTACGGGTAAGGATCATCTGGGAGTTATCCGAATAGGCAAAAGAAATGGTATATGCCTCGGGATCGATATTATCAATGGTAAGACCGGACCAAATGCAATCGAAATCACCCGCGTCCAGCGCAATCAGCTTGGTATCCCAATTGATCGGCACGAGCTCAATATCCCAACCGAGAATCTCGCACACCTTGGTACACATCTCAATATCGTAACCCGTATACTGACCATCATCTCCCAGATAGCTGTAGGGGGGATACTCCGCGTCAAAACCCATACGGAAAGTCTCCGCAGAAGCGGCACAGGTCAAAACCAGCAGCATAACCAGCACACTTGCAATCCACTTTTTCATTCCTTCATCCTCCTCACATTTGTATAACCATTCTATCACGTTAACACACTAAAGTACACCATGTCCGTCTTGTAGT
>JAFUAR010000314.1 GCA_017460585.1 Clostridia bacterium | reverse complement strand
TTGCGACCCCCGACACCCCCATTGGGTGAATGGTAACCAGCTTTCAATTATATTACAGAAAAATCCCCGGCTCATTGCTGAACCGGGGATTCGAAATTCAACTATGCCACTATATTAATAGTTGGTCAGGTTGTACATTTCGATCGCGTCGTTGATCTCCGCCGCGAGCTTCTCCACGCACTCATCGACATCCGCGATTTCGCCGCTTACGAGCTTCTCGGTGTAGGTCTGAACGGAAGCGCGCGCCTGAGAGAACACGCTCAGCAGACCGCCGGCGTACTCGGGAGCGGAATCATGCAGCTGGTCCAGAGCAACCTGGAACTGCGGATACTGCTCAACGTTCGCCTTGAAGGTGTCGGTATCCTGCGCCTGAACGTTTACCGGGAAGTAACCGGTCTGCGCATTCCAGAACGCCTGATTCTCGGGATTGGTCATGAACTTCACGAACTCCCAAGTCGCAGCTTCGCGAGCTTCATCGCCGGTGTTGAAGGCCCACAGAGAGCCGCCGCCAACGGAAACGCCGCCAACGTCGTCCGCGTTGATGTTCGGGAAGTAGCCAACGCCGATCTCGAAGGAATCGCCAACGTTGCTCAGCAGGGTCTTCAGAGCAGCGGTGGATTCCAGCGTGATGGCGATATCGCCATTGATGAACGCCTGCTTGGCGTCGTCATTGCCCTGATTCAGGTAGGGCGCGACGGCGGTGTCAGGATCGCCAACGAACTTCTTCCATACGGAGAGGATATCGTGACCCGCGCCGTTGGAATCGAACTCAACCGCGGTGGCGTAATCGGTGCCGCGACCATTGTTGTTGTTCACATAGTTCTTGCCCATCTTGCCGGTCCACTGCTCGAAGAACCAGCCGTAGTTGCCCATGCCGAAGCCGTACTGGGCAGCGCCGCTCTCAGCGATCTGGGTCGCCATCTCATAGATCTCGTCGAAGTTCTTGGGAGAAACTTCAGGATCCAGACCGGCGGCTTCGAAAGCGGTCTTGTTGTAGTACAGAATGGGGGTGGAGCTGTTGAAGGGCATGGAGTACAGAGTGCCATCCACAGTGTAGTACGCCGCGATGTTGGGCTCGATGACGCTTACGTCAAAGCCTTCCGCGTCAATGAACTCCTGCATGGGCTTTACCCAGCCGCTGTCGATCATGAAACGGGTGCCGATGTCGTACACCTGCATCAGGTCGCAAGGAATGGCGTTGATGCCGGCCGCCTGAATCTTGGCGAACGCATCGTCGTAAGAGCCCTGATACTCGTAGTTTACCTTGATCTTGCCTTCATACTGGGCGTTGAAGTCTTCGATCATAGCGGTGATAGCTTCGCCGTTCACACCGCCCATGGCATGCCAGAAGGTGATCTCAACGGGAGCTTCTTCGGCAAAGGATACCAGACCCAGAGACAGGACCAGCGCCATTGCCAGAATGAGGGAAACGAGTTTCTTCATAGTGGTTCTACTCCTTATAGAAATTATAATAGAGTTCATACCCCTTTGGAGCAGTCCGCATAAGAATATGAACTTTATTACCGCAAGTGAATTAGCCCTTGACCGCGCCGGCCATCAAGCCGTTGATCAGCTGCTTATTCATGAAAATGAATATGCTCAGGCTGGGAACGATAACGATGATAACGCCCGCCATCATCAGACCCATGCTCTGCGCGTCAATATCGTACAGCATGGAAATACCGACCTGAACGGTGCGGAACGCGTCGGAGTCCGTGGTCAGCAGCGGCCACATATACTGGTTCCAAGTGTTCAGGAATACGTACGCGCCCAGCGCGCCCAGCGCGGGACGTGCCAGCGGCACCGCGATGGTGAGCAGGAAGCGCCAGTTCGAGCATCCGTCCAGACTCGAGGCCTCCTTCAATTCCTTGGGGAAGGTCATAAAGTTCTGCCTCATCAGGAAAATGCCCATCGCGCTAGTCATGTAGGGCACAATCAGCACGTGCAGCGAATTGGTCCAGCCCCAGCGCGCCACGGTGAGGTAGTTGGCGATAATGGTCGCTTCGCCGGGCACCATCATGGTGGCGAGCACCATCAAAAACAGCACCTTGCTGGCCTTGAAGTCCAGAAATACGAAGGCGAACGCCGCCATGGAGCAGGTGATCATCTGGCAGAGCATGACGCTCAGCGATACGATGAACGAATTGCGAATGTACTTCAAGAAGCTGTAGCTCGGGTTGGTGAAGGCGTTGATGTAGTTGCCGAACTGAATGCTGTGCGGGAACAGCAGCGTTCTGTACACCTCGTCATTGTTTACCAAAGAGATGGACAGCGTGTAAATCAGCGGCACCAGAATAATGAGCAAAATGGGAATGTTCAGCAGGAAGTTGCCGGTATTCTTGAGCTGGCGAATCTTCTGCGACTTGGTTTTGGTAAATTGTACCGGCTGGGAAGTCGTCATTGGTAGCTCACCGTCCTCTTCTCGGCGCTGAACTGGATCAGCGTAATAATCAAAATAATGATGAACAGCACAACGGAGCGCGCGGCGGCGGTTTCAAAGCGCTGGGCGCGGAACGCATCGTGCCAAATGGCGTATACGATCAGGTTGGTGGAGCTTGAAGGGCTCTCGTTGGTCAGCAGCTTCACCTGGCTGAACGACTGGAACGCGTTGATGATGTTGATGATAATCTGGAAGAACAGCGTGGGGGATATGGCGGGCAGCGTAATGTGGAACAACCTCTGCCAGTAATTCGCGCCGTCGATGGCGGCGGACTCGTACATATCGGCGTTTACGCCCTTGAGACCCGCGCTGATGAATATGAAGTTGATGCCGCTTTGTAGCCATATGGTGACCGCGGCGATGGAACCGAATTGATACGCGCCGCCCAGCCAGTTGATCTGCGTGCCGAGCAGGTTGTTGATGAGACCGCCGGTGGGGTGGTAGATCATGCGGAACGCCATAGACGCCGCCGCCGAGGCGATGGCGAGGGGCATTGCGTAAATCGCCGCCGCGAAGCCGGAACCAAAGTAGCGGTTGTAGGTGAGCAGGCTGGTGATAAGACCTACGATCAGACCGCCGAAGGCGACGACCAGCACGAACTTGAACGTTGCGCCGATCATGGTCCAGAATTCGGGCTTGCCGAACAGGCGAACGGTGTAGTTATCCAGCCCGACAAACTTCTTGGGCTGACCCAGAGCGTCCGTTACCCAAGTGCTCAAATAGATGGTGCGGGCAAAAGGATAATACAGAAATACAATGAATACCGCCAGAGCCGGAAGCAAGAATATATATGGCTCTATGGTCTCGTAAAAGGTCTTTTTCGGACCGGTCGATGGAACTCCCTTGCGCACGTGGCAACTCCCCCTTATTGTTCATTGACAAAACAAAGACCAAAAACATAAAAGTATGCCTCAGCCTCATGCGTTTTCATTATAGCAAAATCGTCAAACATTGTCAATACAATTTCGCCGCATTGCACATTATGCACAATTAATAATAATCATGTCAAATCACATAGAAAAAAGGTATATAAAAATCCCGCGAAGGAAATATAAAGCGCTTCCCTCGCGGGCAATATGGTTTATGTGTTTATTTGCTCAGGTCGGAGGTGTGAATCAGGAACTGCACCGTACCGGTCTTTCCCTGCGGAATGCCCGCGTACGCCTGATAGTCGCTTACGATATCCACCACCGCCTCCAGCCGATCGGTGAACTCCTTCAAATCGCCGCTCATGGCGTCCATCAGCTTTTGTATGGCTTCTTCGTTGAATTCGTCGAGTCCGTCGTACAGCTCGCCCATGCCGTCGTGCAGTCGCTTTGCGCCGTCGTTCAGCTCGGCGGAGCCGTCCTTGAGCTCGTCTACGCCATCCTTGAGTTCGCCAACGCCATCCTTGAGCTCGCCAACGCCGTCATTCAGCTCGCCTGCGCCGTCCTTGAGTTCGCCCACGCCGTCCTTGAGCTCTATCGCGCCGTCCTTGAGTTCGCCCACGCCGTCCTTGAGCTCGGTCACGCCATCCTTGAGTTCGCTCGTACCGTCCGCCAGCTTGCGCGCGCCTTCGCGGGCTTCGCCCACTGCGTCGGTGTAATCGCATACGCCCTCGTAGAATTCAATCATGTCGTCCAGCGTGTCGTGCAGGCTGACCAGCGCCTGATATGCCTCGCCGTTTTCGCCGTTCTCCTCCAGCGCCTCCGCAACCGCGTCCATGTATTCCTTGCCGTGGCGGTTCTCCTCGATCTTCTCCTCGGTAATGCGCTTGACCTTGGCGGAAGCCATCTGTTCGCGTATGGTGGAGCGAATCTTCTGCTTCACCTCGTCGGTGCCCAGCTGCTCGTGCACGTTCTTTTGAATAATGCCCTTCACGTTGTCGCTCTGCATCTGCGCCTCGGTTTCACTGGCGATGGTCTGCGCCACCGTGTCGGAATCCATCTGCGCGGCAAGCTGCTGCGCTATAATCTGCTGTACGCGTTCGGTCTGCATCTGGGCGTCGGTTTGCACCTCTATGGTGCTCTGTATGTTTTCGGAAGCCATCTGCGCGCTCACGTTTTCGTCAATCTGCGCGCGCACCGCCGCCGTTTGCATCTGCGCGTCGACCAGCGCCGCAATCTGCGCCTCGGGGAGGTTGCGAATCGCCTCAACGATCTGCTGCTTCGCCGCTTTCTCCACCTTGGCGCGTACCTGTGCGCGCACCGCCGCGGTCACCTGCGCGCGCGCTTCGGCGTTGTCCGCCTGTTTGGCGATCTCCTGCGCGATCTTCGCCTGTACGGCGTCGCTCTCCATCTGCTGGGCGGTGAGCGCGTCAATCTGCGCTTGAATCGTTTCGCTCGCCATCATCTCGGTTACCTTGCCCGAGATCATGACCTGTACCTCGCCGGATGCCATTCGCTGCGCGACCAGCGCCTCGATCTTGCCCGGTAGATCCTCCTCCTCGGCGTTCGCGCTGGGAATCAGCAGGCTGCCGGAATCATCGCTTTCTTTGCTGCTCTCGTCCTTTTCAGGAGTGATCGCGCTCTCGGTTTCGGGCGACTGCGTGGCTTCGGCAATCGCTTCCGCGTCGGCTGGAACAGTCGGCGCTGCGGTGGGCTCCGCCAAAGGCGCGTTCGAGGGTTCGCTCGTGGGCTGCGCGCTGGGTTCCTCAGAGGGCTCTGCGGCAGGTTCTGCGGTAGGTTCTGCGGTGGGTTCCTCGGAGGGCTCCTGCGTGGGCTCCTCGGTCGGTTCGCTCGTAGGCGCTTCGGTGGGCTGGGGGTTCAATATCGCGTCGGTAATCTGGCGGCGAAGCTCCGCTTCAACCTGCGCGCGCACCTGAGACAGCACCTGCGCCTTTACGCCCTCGGTCACCTGCGCGCGCACCTGCTCGGCGACCGCCGCGGTCACCTTGCCGCGAATCGCCTGCTCCAGCTGCGCGTCGATGATCGCCTGTACTTCGCTAGATTGCATCTGCGCGTCGGTGTTGCGCTCAATCTGCGCCTGTACATCATCGGTACTCAGCTGCGCCTGCACCTGCGCGGCAATGGTCGCCTCGTCGGGGTTGCGCACGGCGGCTTCCACCTTCTGGCGTGCGGCAGCCTCTACCGCGGCGCGCACCTGCGCCTCCACCGCGGGCACCACCTGCGCGCGTACCTGCGCGCGCACCGCTTCTACCACCTTGGCTTGCACCAGCTCGCCCGCTCCGGCGCGTACCTGCGCCTCTACTTGTTCGCGCACGGCTTGGGTCACGGCTTCGGTCACTTGATCTACCGCGCCCTGCTGCACCTGCCGCACGACCTCCGCGTATACGGCGGCTTACACCATTTCGCGCAGCTGAATATCCGCCTGCTCGATTACGTAATCCTCTACCTTATCCAGCAGCTCGTCCTCCAAACGGGTGATTTCCGCGTCGTAATTATCGCGAGTAATGGTATTGAGCGCGATATCCAGTTTTTCAAAGTCCGCGCGCTTTTCCTCCAGCTGGTCGTTCGCCGTTTCCAGCACGGTGTCCAGTACCTGTGCGGCGGCGTCCGTCAGCTTGTCGCTGTTTTCGTCAATCTCATCCAGACCGTCCGCCAGCTCGCCCGCGCCGTCGTTCAATTCCTCCGCGCCGTCGTAGAGCTCGCCCACGCCGTCTACCAGCTCGTCCACGCCGTCGTTCAGTTCGCCCACGCCGTCATAGAGCTCGTCTACGCCGGAAACGAGGTCGCCCGTGCCGTCGTAGAGCTCGTCCACGCCGTCTAGCAGCTCGTCCACGCCGTCGTGGAGCTCGTCTACGCCGGAAACCAGATCGTTCGTGCCGTCCTCCAGCTCGGCGGTTCCATCCAACAGCTCCTTGGCGCCGTCCAGCAGCTGCTCCATGGCGTCGCCCAGTTCGTCCGTCA
>JAFUAR010000313.1 GCA_017460585.1 Clostridia bacterium | reverse complement strand
GGATTGAATGTCAGGGGTTGCGACCCCCGACACCCCCATTGGGTGAATGGTAACCAATTTACAACGTATTGTTAAAGTATCTGAAAGGGGAGCGATGGCTTGAAACTGATCTGTGCGCGCTGCTCAGACGCCTTTGAGGGGACGGCTAGGGATTACTATTGCGCGACCTGCGCGGCGCTCCTCGGAAGATCGTCTCGGCATAAAATGGAATATCCTCAAGCAGTGTGCGTTCGCTGCCATAAAGAATTTTCGCCGCGTTGGTACGGGCAGGAACAGTGTTCAGAATGTATTCGTGCAAGCCGCAGCAGCTATAGGGGTATGCCCCGAATCTGCGTGGACTGCGGTAAGAACTATATGGGCATGGGGCGTGCCAAACGCTGTGCCGAATGTGCGGACAGGCACCAGCGGGAGTATAGAAGCGCACGCTACCAGATTCGCAAAGAGCAAAAAAACAAGGAATAAAATGGGAACAGGAGCAGGATATGAAGAGAAGAATACGATGGTTGTGCTGTGTTTTTTGTGCGCTGCTGATGTGGATGAACGCCGCGCTGGCATTTTCGTTTGACCCCGCAACCAATAGAATTATCGGCGCATACGAATCCGAGGGCAATGTGGAAATTTGGCTGGATGGTCGCCTTGCGGGCGGTTCAAGGCTGAGCATCCCCGCAGAGTCGGGGGAACACACTATACAGGTATATGAGAACGGCAAACTGGTATATGAGGAGCTATTCACAGTGCCCGGCGATTGGAATGAACCGACGGTCAGTCCCGTTCCGTCTGAAACTCCGGCGCCCACCGAAGCCCCTATGCCGACCATATCGCCCGATCAATCTCCGGAGCCGACTCAAGAGCCGACGGATGCTCCCACACCTACGCCCGTACCGGTCAAGCCGCTGGCAAAGGGCGGCAACGGCACGTTCACATTGAACGTAGGGGAGGCGCTGCAGTTGAGCGCGGACTTTGCAGCGCAGAATGGCTGGCTTGTCAAGGGCTATAAAAGCGGCAAGGCAAAGGTAGCGTCGGTGGATGAAAGCGGTTTGGTTCGAGCGATTGCCGAGGGAAGCGCAAAGATTACGGTGACCACCTCGAAAAAGAAGGCGACGATCACTATTAAAGTGACGGATCCGTATAAGCCGACTTCGGTTCGTTTTGCTTCCGCTTCGATTACCATGAATTTGGGCGATACGTTGGAGCTCGATCCTTTGCTTTTGCCAAATACCGCCAAAGCCACGTACACTTGGAAGAGCAGCAAAGCGAAGGTTGCTTCCGTGGCAAACGGCGTGGTCACAGCGTTGAGCGAGGGCAAGAGCAAGATTACGGTGACGACCCTAAACAAGAAGAAGGCGAGCGTAACGATACAGGTGGTCGATCCGCTCAAACCGACCGGCGTGAAGTTTGAAGATGCGAAGCGAACGCTCAAAGTGGGTGATACGTTTGAGCTTGTGCCGTTGATTACTCCCAATACGGCGCAGGCAACATATACTTGGAAGAGCGGAAAAGCTAAGGTTGCCACAGTCAATAACGGGGTGGTCACGGCGCTTTCCAAAGGCACGGCGAAGATCACAGTGACAACGCAAAATAAGAAAAAGGCGACCATTACAATCGTGGTGAGCGACTGATCCGTAACGCAAAATCAGTGTAAAAATAACCCGTTTACCATATCCGGCGGAACTGTGTAAGCGTATAATACAATTAATGATCGATAGAGGCGCGAAATTCATGAGTAGTTTCGCCGCGGCGCTCCAGAGGCGCGATGGCGGCAAAATGAAAGGGGCTTTCGCCGAAACGCCTGTGTATTCTGAAACGCACGCGTTGGGCGGTGGGAGAATATCTTACCGACTGTCACAATTTCGGTTGTGGAGCGCTATCTCTGTTTGTTTTCCTTCCATAAGGGCAATTGGGAAATGACCGGAGTTAGACACTTCGGTCATTTACTAATTTCCGGAATATTGCCGGTAAGGAGGAAAACCCCATGAAGAAAATTGCTCTCATCGCATTGGTACTGGTTCTTACGCTCTCCTGCGCCGCATTGGCGGAGCCGTTCCGCGTGGGTCTGGAGTGCAACTACGCGCCGTTTAACTGGACTCAGGTAGAGGCGGACGAGCTCTCCGTGCCCATAGATGGCGGCATGGGCTACGCGGGCGGCTACGATGTGGAAATTGCCAAGCGCATTGCGGATGGTTTGGGTCGCGAACTCGTGATTGTGAAAACCGAATGGGACGGACTCATTCCCGCGCTGCAGTCCGGCATGATTGACGCGATTATTGCCGGTATGTCTCCGACCGCCGAACGCAAGCTTACCGTAGCGTTTTCCGACGCTTACTACAACAGCGATCTGGTAATCGTGGTGCGCAAGGACAGCGAGTATGCCAACGCGACCCAGCTTTCCGATTTCTCCGGCGCAAAGATTACCGGACAGCTCAATACCTTCCATTACACCGTGATTGACCAGATCGAGGGCGTGCAGAAGATGACCGCTATGGAGACCTTCCCCGCCATGATCGTGGCGCTGAGCTCCGGCGTGATCGACGGCTATGTATCCGAGCGCCCCGGCGCGGTTTCCGCCTGCGCATCCAACGACGATTTGACCTTTATCAGCTTCGAAAGCGGCTTTGAGGCTTCTGAGGAGGATACCTCCATCGCGGTCGCGCTGCGCCAGAGCGATGAAGAGCTGCGCGAGCAGATCAACGCCATTCTCGCCGAAATTGGCGTGGATGAGCGCAACGAACTTATGGATGCCGCGGTGCTCAACCAGCCCGCCGCCGAATAAGGTATAACGGTATTTTAGCGCTTCCCAAATGCAGTTGGGAAGCGCTTGTTCCCTTATTTTCATACAAGGAGACGACAATATGCCAAACGCGCAATCCGGTTTTTTCGAATGGGTGTGGTTCATTTTCCGCACCTACGCGCCCATGTTCCTCTCTGGCGCGGGCACCACGCTGCTGCTGGCGCTTTCCGGCACATTTGTGGGCTTTATCATCGGTCTGGCAGTGGGAGTGGTACGCACCATACAATGCCGCAGGGCGGATGGACTCGCGCGTTATTTGCTGCTCAAAATTGTACGTGGCATACTTGCGGCGTATATAGAGATATTCCGTTCTACGCCTATGATCGTGCAGGCAATGGTGATATTCTATGGCAGCGCGCAGCTTTTCGGCATAACGCTGCCCTATATGTTGGCGGGCTTTATTATTGTTTCGATCAATACGGGCGCGTATTTGGCGGAGATTATGCGAGGCGGCATACAGAGCGTGGATCCAGGGCAGCAGGAGGCGGCTTCCGCCATCGGCATGACCCATGGGCAGACCATGCTCTATGTGGTGCTGCCACAGGCGATTCGCAATATTTTGCCCGCATTGGGCAATGAATTCGTGGTCAATATTAAGGATACATCCGTTTTGAACGTAATATCTGTAAGCGAGCTGTTCTTCGTATCCAAAACCGCGAGCGGTACCTTTTACCGTTATTTTGAAACCTTCTTCATAACATCGGTCATTTACTTTGTGATGACGTTCGCCTGCACGCGGCTTTTGCGTGTGCTGGAAAAGCGCATGGACGGACCGGAGAATTATACCATTCACGGTTCCCAGACCGCGCCTGAGGGCGAACTCAAGTTGAAGGGAGGTTCGGCGCAATGAGCGAACCGATTTTGGCGGTTCGGCACCTGAGCAAGGCGTTCGGCGATCATCTGGTGCTGCGCGATGTGAACTTCGAGGTGCAGAAGGGCGAGGTAATATCCATTATCGGTTCCTCCGGATCGGGAAAATCCACGCTTTTGCGGTGCCTCAATTATTTGGAAATTCCCTCCGGCGGCGAGGTGGTGAGCCACGGTCAGGTGGTGGGCGCCCCGGGGTTCGATCTGACCAAGCACCGCGCCAGAGTGGGCATGGTGTTCCAATCGTTTAACTTGTTCGCCAATATGACCGTGCTGGAGAACTGCGTCGTGGGGCAGGTACGCGTATTGAAGCGCGGTCGAGACGAGGCGAAGCAGAACGCCATGCGCTATTTGGAGCGCGTGGGCATGGCGGCGTACATTCACGACAAGCCGCGCCAGCTTTCGGGAGGTCAGAAGCAGCGGTTAGCGATTGCCCGCGCGCTGGCTATGGACCCAGAGGTATTGCTGTTTGAGGAGCCGACCTCCGCACTCGATCCGGAAATGGTGGGCGAGGTGCTCTCCGTAATGCGCAAGCTGGCGAGTACAGGGCTGACTATGCTGGTCGTGACGCACGAAATGGGCTTTGCGCGGGATGTGAGCCACAGGGTTGTGTTTATGGATGAGGGCGTTATCGCCGAGGAAGCGCCGCCGGAGGCGCTGTTCACCAACCCAAAGCAGCCTAGAACGAGGGAATTCCTATCGAGATATCTGGGAAGCAACGCATAAGAGAAAGTGTCCGAAACGGAAAAAATCCGCTTCGGACGCTTTGCGCTATGCGTTTAGAAAAGCCAGTACATCGTTCCACCATGGCACGACCACATCGTCATTGGAACGATAGATTTCGTGCTTTGAGCCGGAAATCTTTTCATAGGAGCCATACTTTACGCGCTCAATGAACTGCTTTTGCGGCAGAGGCAGCACGCTGTTGTCGTCTTCCGCGGCATAGAGCCGCACGGGGCAGGCGATGCGTTCTACCTTTCCTTGCGCCAGCAGCGCGTCGGTGACTTGAAGCGCTTGCTGCGTCCAGCCGTAGGTGGGACCGTTGGTCTGGTATTCTGGCGTTTGCGCGCGCAGCTGCTCGTACCAATCAAAGCGTGCGCGTCCCGTGGCGCAGGAGGTTTCGAACGCCTCTATGCCCGCATAGGGTTTGGAAACGAACGCGCGCGTTTTGCGCTTGCCCAGCGCAATGGCAATTTTGCATATGGCG
>JAFUAR010000312.1 GCA_017460585.1 Clostridia bacterium | reverse complement strand
TTAATGCCTTATCTGATGCCCTCTTCCGCCATGCTGCTCATATGGCTGCTGTTGTTCGATTTTGGCGGACCGGTCAATCGGCTGCTGTCGTTGCTGGGCGTGGAACGCGTGCTATGGCTGGAGGGCGCCGCGCTGCGCGTGCCGATTATACTCATGTTCATATGGAAAAATTTGGGATTCGCGGTCATTATATGGACCGCCGCGCTGCAGGCAATTCCCGAACCGCTGTATGATTTTGCGCGCCTAGAGGGTGCGGGCTTTTGGCGGCAGACTTTTCAAATTACCCTGCCCATGGTGGTGCCTTCGGCATTTCTCATTATTATTTTGGAGTGGATTAACGCCTTCAAAATTTTTAAGGAGGTTTACTTCATCGGCGGCGCTTACCCCGATGAAGCGGTATACACCTTGCAAAATTATATGAACAATATGTATGGAAAGCTGAATTACCAAAATGTCACCACGGCGGCGTATAGCTTTGCCATGATCGTATTTCTGCTGTTTGGCGCGCTGTTTTTGCTGCAGCGGCTGCTGTGGCGCAGGTTCAACTAGGAGGGGAGAGACGCATATGCATAAGCTGCAAAGGCATCGCCTTTCCCGATTGCTGTTGTTCCTGTTGGCGGTGGTAATGCTTATACCCATTGTGGTTACGCTGCTATACTCGTTTTTTTCCCCTTCGGAAATACGGGCGTATATGGAAACAAGGAATAACTTTGATTCCGCGGCTTGGATGGACGTGCGCCTGTCGCCGAATATGTTTTCGCTGGCGCAGTATTACGAAATACTGATTCGCGATACCACCGTTCTTCAAATGTTTGTGAATTCCGCAATGTATACCTGCGCCATACTGGCGGGGCAGGCGCTGGTGGTGCCCATGCTGGCATACGCCCTGAGCCGCTTTACATTTCGCGGACGCGACGCCATTTTCTTCGGCATATTAATGCTCATGCTGCTGCCGTTTCAGGTAACCATGGTGCCCAATGTGCTCACTCTGCGGCAGCTTGGGCTGCTCAACACCGTTTGGGCGGTGATATTGCCCATGTGGTTCACGCCGTTTTACATTTTCCTGCTCCGGCAGTTCATGGTGGGCTTGCCCAACGAGCTTTTGGAGGCGGCGCAGGTGGATGGCGCGGGCACGGTTCGCTGCTATTTCCACATTGTGCTGCCGGTGTGTCGACCGGTCATTGGCGCGGCGGTTGCGCTTTCATTCGCCGACTGCTGGAATTTGGTGGAACAGCCAATGACTTATCTGAGCCAGCGCACCGATCTGCAGCCGCTGTCGGTCATGTTCAATCAGCTGGTGGAGAAATCGAGCGGCATTGAATTTGCCGGAGCGGCGCTGTATATTCTTCCCGCCCTGTTCATATACCTGTTCTTTTTGGAGGATATATTAACGGGCATTCAATTGACAGAACTCAAGTAGCGCGAGGTGATTTCGGATGAATTTGAAGAAAAACGCATTCAAGGGTTTAAT
Organism: Clostridia bacterium; assembly: GCA_017460585.1. Taxonomy (GTDB): domain Bacteria; phylum Bacillota; class Clostridia; order Christensenellales; family Aristaeellaceae; genus Faecivicinus. Next base: position 4,322 of record JAFUAR010000312.1, on the reverse strand, counting down.
CCTTCTGGCGGCGGTCGTCGCGCTGTGTATGTTCTTTTCCGGAACCCTGCGCACCATTACCACGGCAAAGGTAAAGATCGTTCGCGGCAAGAGCGGAAAGCTGGAGCAGAAGACCGAGCTCACCGGCAAGACGGTTTTCCCCGAGGAGGAGAGTATTCGCTATGCGCTGGGCGAGGGACGAGTAATGGTGATTACCAAGGTGAATACGCGTGCGGGCTATACCGTGCAAGAGGGCGACGTGCTGGTGGAAGGCGCGATTCAGGACTACGATTCCACTATGAAGGGTTGGCAGGATAGCTACGATGAAGCGGTGGAGCAGCTCATGCAGCTCGAAACGAAAAATTCAAGCTTGCGCCTGCGTAGAACCGATGAACAGTATGAAGAAGCCTATTACGCCCTGAGCGACGCGCGTAAAGCGGCGTTGGATGCGCGCGTATCGCTGCAGACGCAGCTCAATCAGGAAGAGCTGTCGATGGACATGAACGGAGCGGTTCCCGAGGAGGGGAGCGAAATACTGCGCGCGTTGGCGGAGAACCTGCAAAAGGCGGAAGCGGCGCAGGAGGACGCTCAGACCGCACTGGACGCGCTTACGCGCTATGCTCCGGAAGACGACGTGTGGACTTATCTTACCGAAAAGCGTACTCTGAACGCAAAGCTCGAGGATTTGGAAGAGAAGATGCTCTCTCTCAGCGAGCTGAACGCGGCGGTTGGGCACATCTGCGCGCCGCACGATGGTTACGTGGCGACCTGCGAAATCAAGGCGGGCGATACCTACGATGGCTTGACCGAGCTATTAACCATCAGCGCCGAAAATGTCGACCCTGTGCTGCGCGCGGATATTTCTTCCATTGAACGCGTAGTCAATGAGGGCGCGGTGATGACGATTCCCACGGATAAACGCGGCAACGTGGAAACGAAAGTGATTGCGGTGGGCGTGGATTCCGATGGCAAACGCTATGCGGACGTCGCCATTACCAAGGATGTGACCGCGGCGCTGGGCAGCGTGTACTCTATGCTGCAAAACGACATACGCATGGTGCTCACCGCGAAGGCGACGCAGAGCACCACCCTTCTGAACGCCGCGGCGGTGCACGGCTCGGGCGACGATCGGTATGTGTTTGTGGTGAGTACGGATTATTCCAGCCTCGGCAGCTCCAAGCTAACGGTGCATAAAATGAAGGTAACCGTGTTGGGAGAGGCGGATGGTTTGGTATCGGTAGAAGAGGATATGGACTATTACGATCTCGCATATATGGAAGATCGCCCGATCAGCGATGGCGATACCGTAATGAAGTACATGGATTAAGGGGCGCATATGAAGCGAAACGGGCGAAATTTCGGAGCCGGCATCCTTCTGGCGGCGGGCATTGTATGCGTCGCATTTGGCTTGCTGCGCCTTATACCGGTTCGGGATGTGCTGGAATACGTCATTCCCATGCCGCAGGGCACGGAAGCGGGCGAGCATACGCGGGAGCTTTATGCGGCTGTAGATCAGGTGCGCGATGGCATGAGCGACGCGGCGAGCGCGCTCTCTATGGCGGGCGTTACGGAAAAATTGTCCCTTTTAGTGGGCGACGAGAGCGTATCGACCATGGTATACGCCGTGGGGGAGCAATGGTTTGATGTATATCCCGCGCAGATTGAGCAGGGCAGAACGCTGATGGAATCCGAGCTTTTAAGCGGCGCAAAACTGGCAATCATTGACGAATCGCTTGCGTTTAAGCTTTACGGCGAAATGCTCCCTGAAAATGCGACGGTGGAATTGGCGGGCGAAGAATACCGCGTGGTCGGCACGGCGCGTTTTGCACACAGCGTGGGCGCTCGAAGCGATCACTGTGTGTGGGTTCCCCTTTTGTCGCTGATGCGGCAGGAAGAAAGCGCCGCGGTACTGGGTTCGCTCAGTCCGGATGTGCTCATGCTTTCCGCACTGCCTGTGAAGGATTCCGGCGCTCGCGGTCTGTTTGAGAGCGCGGCGCGCACGCAGTGGCAGGATGGCGGCAGTATGTATAGCCTCGGCAAAGAGGCAATGCGCGGAACCATTATACTGCGCGCGGCGATCTTTCTGCTGGGCATGGGCGCGCTTTTTCGGTTGATTCCGAAAATGAACGGCGTGACGCAGAGGCGAATGCGCAGCTATCGGGCGCTGTTGAAGGAACGCTATTTTCCGGGAACCGTACCGGCGCTGCTTCGATCCATCGCCGTATGTATACTGGGCTACGGCGCACTGCTGATGCTCGCCTACGGACTGCTCCACTTTACATTCGAGCCTTTGTACACGTTTACCGAGTGGGTGCCGGATAATATTACCAGTTGGACTAGCCTGAAAAAGGTGTTCTGGAATCTGATCGACGAACACGCAAAGCTCGTAAGCTGCGGCAGCGTCGCCATGCGGGAGATTGAATTCTACAGCGGATGCGTTCGTTGGGGCGCTTTTACCACGCTCATCGGCATAGTGCTGTTTCGCTGGCGCGGAAAACGGGAATCGTAAATGGCAGGTTGCTTTCGCCATTGAGCGGGAGCGACCGCTTTTATAGTTACCATTCACCCTGATTTTATATCGCTGCGCTTTACAATTTGTCCAATTCGGGGTATAATAGCCGCAATCCAATGTAGAAAGAAGGACTTTGTATGGCACATACCCTGATCAAACCCCTGTACACCTGCCCGCCTGAGACTGATTTGAGTAATATTACCGTCAACGGCTGGATGCGCACCATGCGCGAATCCAAGTCCTTCGCCTTTGTGGAACTGAACGACGGCAGCTATTTTCGCAATTTGCAGGTCGTGCTGGAAGAGAGTCGCCTGCAGGATTATCGCGATATCGTTAAGAAAATCACCTTGGGCGCGGCGGTGGAGTTTACCGGTACGCTGGTGCTTACGCCCGATATGAAGCAGCCCTTTGAATTGAAGGCGGATTCCGCCGTGATCGTGGGCGAGAGTCCGGTGGATTTTCCGCTGCAAAAAAAGCGCCATACGCTCGAATATCTGCGTACCATTCAGCACCTGCGCCCGCGCGCGAACCTGTTCCAGTGCGCTTTCCGCGTGCGTTCCGTTACCGCGCAGGCGATTCATCGCTTTTTCCACGATAAGGGCTATCTCTATGTACATACCCCGCTGATCACCGGCAGCGATTGCGAAGGCGCCGGCGAAATGTTCCGCGTGACCACGCTCGATCCGGATCATCTGCCGCTCACGCCGGATGGCAAGGTGGATTATAGCAAGGACTTTTTTGGCAAGCCCGTTTCATTAACCGTATCCGGACAGTTGAACGGTGAAATTTTCGCGCAGGCCTTCCGCAATATTTACACGTTTGGTCCCACCTTCCGCGCAGAGGCGAGCTATACGCCCAGACACGCCGCGGAGTTCTGGATGATCGAGCCGGAAATGGCGTTTACCACTCTGGCGGAGGATATGGACCTGCAGGAGGAAATGGTAAAGTATATCATTTCCGCCGTGCTGGAGGAATGCCCCGAGGAAATGAACTTCCTGAACAGCTTTGTGGACAAGGGGCTGATCGATCGACTCAAGTTTGTGCGCGATTCGGAATTCGTGCGTTGCACCTATACCAAAGCGATCGAGATATTGCAGAATTCCGGAGAGAAGTTTGAATATCCCGTAAGCTGGGGCGGAGATCTGCAAACCGAGCATGAGCGCTATCTTACCGAAAAATACTTTGGCAAGCCCGTGTTCGTAACCGACTGGCCCAAGGAAATCAAAGCGTTCTATATGCGCGTGAATGACGATGGGAAGACCGTCGCCGCCGCGGATCTGCTGGTTCCCGCGGTGGGCGAGCTATGCGGAGGCTCCCAACGCGAGGAACGCTACGATGTGCTCAAGGCGCGTATTGAGGAGCTGGGTATGAATCCCGAGGATTATTGGTGGTATCTCGAGCTTCGTAAATACGGCACCACGCCGCACTCCGGCTTCGGCATGGGCTTTGAACGCATGATTATGTATTTGACCGGCGTCGCCAATATTCGCGACGTGCTGCCCTTCCCGCGCACTACCTGCAACGCAGATTTTTAAAAGAATAAAGCTTTGGGCAACCCGTCGGGCGCGTATGCTTCCGTCGGGTTGTTTTGTTACTGTTCAGCCTACGGCTTCACAGTAAGTGGACAGGGGATTCCATCCCCCGCCACGAGGCGCGGCGCTCGAATTTTCAATTCGGCGGTGCCCCGCTCGATTCTTTGAATCGACCGGGGCAGTCGGCAAAGCCGACCGCAAAACCCATGGTTTTGCGTCTTCGCCCGCGGTTTTGACTGAAAGTCAAAACTTGAAAACCCTTTCGGGTTTTCAACCTTACCACCCCCTCAGGTTTTGCT
>JAFUAR010000311.1 GCA_017460585.1 Clostridia bacterium | reverse complement strand
CCACACGATCAAATCGTATTTATCCTTAAACTGCCGGTAGAAGGTTGCGGAGGAATAGCCGCAATTTTGTGCGATTTCGCGAATCGTGATTTTATCTACCGGCTTATTTTGCGCGATTTCCCGAAAGGAATCCGCCAAAATATCCTTTGCTGTCTTTCGTTTCATCTTCGATATCCCGTTCCAAGTAGCGTAGCTTACCTACAGCCCTTTTTTCCGCTCGACGTGCCGCATCGCTCACTTGACGCTCCATATCCGTCCATCGAATAAATAACCTGCCTTCACAACCATTATAACATGCTACTATAGGCAAAGCAATCTCTTTACGCTTTCAATCATTCGCGGCAATATTGAAAAATAATATAAGTTATGATAAACTAATTATCAGGGGTACCGTGAGCAATGGCGGGAGGGATTGTACGCATGAAGCAAAACATGACCTATTGGGTTCTATTCGCGCCGATGATTCGGCGCAGTATATCGCGCAGATTTTCAGAGGAATTAGCGCAAAAGGGTGTTCGCGAAGGGAAACGGGAATACCGTGAATTATGCGCCAGGGCGGATGAGCTGGGTCCCGGAAATCCCATGGCGATGAACGCTTATTTCGCCTATGTATTTGCCGGCGCGTGGCTGGGCACAGGTCGAGCGATTTCTCCGGAAGAAATGGGAAAAGTTATGACGGACGTGCTGAACTCTCCCCTTTTGCGCTTCGTATTTGGTTTGACCAATTTAAACCGCAAACCAAAAAAATGGTACAACGACATGAAAAAGTACGAAGCGTGGTTTCACAAACACAGGAGGGAATATCCCGTCAACTGGAATGTGCGCTTTGACGAAAATAAACATGAAACGGGCAGCTATTACTATTTTACCCGCTGCCCCATATGCGAATTCTGTGCCCGCGAAGGATTATCTGAACTGATGCCCGCACTGTGTGCGACAGATGAAGTCATGTTCAAACTCCAGCACGGCGTACTCCACCGCAGCCATACCATTGCGCAGGGCGATGGTGTCTGCGATTACTGGATCGTGGGCGATCAAGTGCAAAATCCAAAATAACACCAAATCGGCGAACGCGATGGACGCGTTCGCCGATAAACATTCTATTGCGCAAAGCAGGCGCACAAATGATCTTCTGAAACAGGTAATAGCTCTGGGCGTTCTTCGGTGCAGCGCGCAAACCTTTTGGGGCAGCGCGAGGCAAACGGACAGCCGCGAATTTCCGCAACCGGATCCGGTGGGTCGCCCTCCAAGCGAATTCGGGTGACCGAGCGCGCTCGCTTCGGGTTGGGAATGGGAATGGCGGAGAGCAGCGCCCCGGTATAGGGGTGCGCGGGATGGCGGTATAGCTCTCTCGCAGGGGAAATCTCCACAATATGTCCCGCATACATTACAGCGATGCGATGGGATATATGTCGCACCATGGATAGATCGTGCGCCACGAACAAATACGTCAACCCCATATCCGCCTGTAAATCCTCCAATAGATTGACGACCTGTGCCTGTATGGATACATCCAGCGCAGAAATCGGCTCGTCGCACAGCACAAAATCTGGATGTGTCACCAGCGCGCGTGCAATGCCGATGCGCTGGCGCTGTCCGCCAGAAAATTCATGCGGGTATTTTTCCATGGTATCCACATCCAGTCCTACGCGCAGCAGCATTTCCTCAATGCGCGCTCTGCGTTCGCCGGAAGGGAGCTTTTCTTTAAGATCCAGCGATTCGCCTACGATCTCCTCCACGTTCATATATGGGTTGAGCGAAGAGTACGGATCTTGAAATATAATCTGCATACGCCGCTTATAGGGCGACAGCGCGCGTCCGCTGAGTGGGGCGATATCCGTTCCTTCAAACAATATGCTGCCGGAAGTCGGCTCGTATAAACGCGTAATTGTACGCCCCAAAGTGGTCTTTCCGCAGCCGCTTTCCCCCACCAGACCAAAGGTCTCGCCGCGCGCAATGGCGAACGACACGCCGTCCACAGAATGCACTACGCGCGTTCCGCCCAGCATTCCGCGCACGCGAAAGTGTTTTTTCAGGTTTTGAACCTCGATCAGGTTGCTCATGGCACGCCTCCGGTTTCGGTCAGTTGGAATACACTACGGGACAGCGATAGAAGTGTCCCGCCGCAATTTCGACGAGTTCAGGACAGCGCTTCTCGCACTCCGGCAAACGGTGCGCACAGCGCGGCGCAAAGGGACAGCCCGATGGAGGATCCAGCAGCGACGGCGCATGCCCCTCAATGGGCGTCAGGCGCTCGTTTTCCGTCTCGTCTATCGAAGGAATGGACTTGAGCAGCGCCTGCGTGTACGGATGCGCGGGCTGTTCGAACAGCGCATTTGTATCTGCGCTCTCCATAATTAACCCGCCATACATCACCGCAATGCGATGGCAAAGCTGCGCCACCACACCCATATCGTGGGTAATGAGCACCACGGACATTTGCTCTTGCTGCTGCAAATCGCGAATTAAATCCAATATTTGCGCCTGTATGGTCACATCGAGCGCCGTGGTGGGCTCATCGGCAATCAATAGCTTGGGGTGGCAGGCGAGCGCCATAGCGATGAGTACGCGCTGGCGCATACCACCGGAAAACTCGTGTGGATACTGCTTCACCCGAATCTCGGGCGAAGGCACGCCCACCTTGCGCAGTAGATCGACCGCCTGCGCCTCCGCCTCGCGCCGGTTCATATGGCGATGGCGCATGAGCACCTCGGTAATATGCGCGCCCACGCGCTTGAGCGGATCGAGCGAAGTCATGGGATCCTGAAAAATCATGGTAATCTGGTTGCCGCGCACATCGCGCATTTGCTTTTCGGAAAGCGCGGTCAACTCGGTATCGCCAAAGCGAATTGCATCCGCCTGAATGGTCGCCGATTCGGGAAGCATACGAATGATGGACTTCATAGATACGCTCTTGCCGCTGCCGCTCTCCCCCACTACGCCCAGTATCTCTCCCTCGCTCACGCTTAAATCTACGCCGCGCACCGCCTGCACGGTATTGCCTTGTATGTGGAAGCTGGTGCGCAGGTTGCGAACCTCGAGTATGGATGGATTTGCCATGCGCTGCCTCCTTATTTTTCGGTCGCCTTGGGCTCTACGAACACTCGAATGAGATCGCCCACCTTATTAAAAGAAAACACGGTCAATATAATCATTATACCCGGTACAAGCGCCATATAGGGTGCCTTACCCAGTACGCTCTGGGCGCGGTTAAGCATACTGCCCCATGAGGACATGGGCTGCTGTACGCCCAAGCCTAAAAAGCTCAATGAAGATTCCGTCATAATCGCACTGGCAATATCTGAGGTGGCGGAAATAATAATGGTGGGCAGTACCGATGGGATGATATGCCGCAGCATGATAAATAAATTCGACTGATTCATCGCCTTGGCGTACAGCACGTATTCGCGCTCTTTCACAGATAGCGTTTCCGCACGCACCAATCGGGCAATGCTCATCCAAGTAAACAGTCCGATCACCAATATGATCGCCTGCAAACCGGGGCGCAGGAAAATGCTCACCACCGTGACCAGCACCATCCACGGAATCGAAGAGAGTACGTCTACAATGCGCATCAATATATTGTCCAGCCAGCCGCCAAAGTAGCCGGCAAGCGTACCCACCGTTACGCCTATGAAGGTGGAAATCAGCATGGACACAATGCCTACCACCAACGATATGCGCCCGCCGTAGAGCACGCGGGTGAGATAATCGCGTCCCAGATCATCCGTACCAAACCAGTGCGCTCGACTGGGTCCTTCCAGCTTATGCGCCATATCCAACGCGTCCGGATCATACGGGGAAAGGAATGCGAATATAGAAAGCAGCGCGATCAGTAATAGAAAACTTACGGCTACAATAATGCCCTTATTGTATTTCAGCTCGCGCTTTAGCTGGCGAAGCCTGCGTCTGGATAGCATTGCCATACAATATCACCCCATGGATTGAATGCGCGGATCGACCAGACAATAGGCGATATCCGCCAGAAGATTGCCCAGAATCACCATCACTGAGGAAAAGAACATCACCGACATGATCACCGGATAATCAAACGAGCGAATCGCCGTAATGAAATACGTACCGATTCCCGGCCAAGAAAAAATGGACTCCGTAATAAACGCGCCGGTCACCAAGCGCGGCAGCGACATACCCACTAGCGTGATGATGGGCAGCAGCACGTTTTTCATCACGTGTTTGAACAATATGGAAGCCCGTCCCGCGCCAAACGCTTTCTGCACCATGACGTAGTCTTCAGTATATTGGCTAATGGTAGAGCTGCGCACAAATCGCGTAGTTCCCGGCAAATCGGCAATGGTGAGCACTATGGTAGGCAAAATCAGATGCATAATGAGATCCGGCAGGCTGTTGTCCTGTCCCAAAGTATGCATACCCAGTATGGGGAATATGCGCAGCATATAACCGAATACGTAAATCAGCATCATGGCAATCCAAAATGTGGGCGTCGCCATGCCGATGGAGCATAACGTATCAATGATCTTATCCGCTCTGCCGCCGCGGCGTGAGCCCGCAACCAGTCCAAGCACGATGGAGATTATAAGCGCAAGGCAAAACCCCGGCAATATGAGTATAATCGTATTGGGCAGGCGCGCCGCCATATCGTACGCCACCGACTGGTGGGTGACGATCGAAAACCCCAAATCGCCCGTGACCATGCGTTTGAGCCAGTTGATGTACTGGATATACCCGGGTTGATCCAGCCCATATTTCACCTTGAGCGCCTCGCGTACCTCTACCGCCATATCCGGTGTGGCGATGGTATCAATCACGTCAAACGGTGCCAGCTGAATAAGTCCAAAACAAATAATGCTGATCACCAGCAGAAGCGGAATTGCCTGCAATATTCTGCGTATAATATAGCGCGCCAAGGTGCTTATCCTCCCGAATGCGAAAATAATATTGAGGGGCGTATAGCTCCGGAAACCATGAAACGCCGTCTCGTTCTTCAAAACGGGACGGTGTTTCATGAATTCCGATAGCTTTGGGTCAACGCTCCACGTAAAATGGAGCGTTGACCCACTTATTCCTTCGCTTAGTTGAAGCTCAGCTGATCGAAGTTGGAGAAGGTATAGATCGGAATCAGACGCGCGTCTTCTACTCCGCTCACATCGTTGGTGACCGCCAGCAAGCGCAGATTGGTCACGATGGGATACTGCACCGCCAAATCCGCCAAACGGCGCTGCGCATCCTGATAGAGCGCCAAGCGGGCGTCAGGATCGGTCTCTACATCCGCCGCGGCGAAGTAGCCGTCCAGCTCCTCATCCGCTACGTGATAGAAGTTTGCGGAACCGTCGGATACGAACAGGGTGGCGTAGGAGCTGGGATCGATGCCCATGATATAACCACCGATGAACAGGTCGTACTCATCGTGCTCCTCATAGTACAGGTTGGTCAGCGCGGTGCCGTCCATCGCCTTGAGCTCTACGTCGATGCCCGCCGCCTTCAGCTGTTGCTGAATGATGAGCGCCTGAGTTTCCTGAGTCAAATTGTTGGCGGTATATGCCAGACGCAGCGTGGGAATATCGCCCTCGACCTGCGCCAGATACTCGGCGGACTTCTCCGGATTATAGGCGTAGTCCTCCAAATCGTTGGTGACGTAGGGGTTGGAATAGGGCAAGAAGGATACGGCGTCCACGTAGTAATCTTCACTAATGTAGGTGCCGAGGTTCAGCTCCGTGCGGTTAATGGCGTAGAACGCAGCCTTGCGCAGATTGATATCGCTGGCGCGAGAGCCGGAGAGGTTGAAACCCAAATAGCCTACGCGATCCTCGGGATAGGCGTATACGGTTACGGCATTGACGTCCAGATCGTCCGCGTCGCTGGTATTGTCAATGACCAGCGCATTGATCTCGCCCGTCTGCAGCGCGAGCAGTGCGGAGGTCTGATCGGTGACGAACTGAAGTATCAGCGTTTCGACCTTGGGCTCGCCCAAGAAATAGGTCTTGTTGGCGCTAAACTTCATGTACTGACCCGCGACGTACTCATCCAGCACGAAGGGACCGGTGCCCACGGGCGTGGCATTCTTCGGGTTGTTGTCCAGCGTCTCGTCGCCTTCGTAAATATGCTTGGCCATGATGTAGTGCTCTGCGCCGATATTTTCCAACAGAGCGGGGAAATAAACCGGAACCTGAAATACTACGGTGTAGTCGTCCGTCTTCTCTACGGTGACCTTCTCGTCGCCAAACACGAACGCGTCGTGACCATTGGCATAATCGGTATCGATAATGGTCTGGTAGGTGAACACTACGTCGTCCGCGGTAAAGGGTTCGCCGTCGGACCAAACCACATCCTGACGCAGATGCACGGTCAGGGTCTGTCCATCCTCGGAAAGCTCAAAGCTCTCGGCAAGGCGGTATTCAATATCATCGGGTCCATAGTAGTTAAAGAGCGGGCTATAGAGCAAACGTTCCGCCGTCAAATCAAAGCGACCGGAAGTCGAAATGGTGTTGATATCGTTGCCCGGATCTCCGCCGATGCCATAGATGAACGTGTTGTTCGCAGCGCTGGCCAATGCGGCTGCGGGCAAAACCAATACGAGCGCTACCACGAGCGCAAGCAGTTTCTTCATTGGGAAATTCCCTCCTGTTTATAGAATGATAAAAGCATACACTATTTTATTCGACGTGTCAAATAATAGAATTGGATAATATTATATAGGAAAAATTTATAACTCGAACGCAAACGCACGCATCAATCCTCCCTTTTCCTGCGGGAACGCGTTTCGTACGCCTCGCGAATTGCGCGAAACGCGTCGGGATATTTCTGTGAGGTGAGCTGCGGGAATGCGCGCAGCAGTCGGTTTTCGCCAAAGGGATGCTCGCCCAGCAGATCGGATATCTTGCTGCGAAGCTCCGCAACCCTCTGCCGATTGGCGTCGGTCGCCTGTGTCAATCGCCCCAGCACCGCGCGCCTGCCGGAATCGATGTGTCCCGCGACGCTCTCTCGCCCCTGTTCAATGCGGCTCATCACACTCTGGCGACCACGCTCTATGCGCTCTTCCGTCGCCTGCTGCGCCTGGATAATGCGTTGCTCGCCCTGCGCAGCCTTGCTCATAACCGCCATGGTGGTATCGGATATTTTCTCTCCGATATCATCGGAAAGGCTGTGAATTTCGTTCGCCATAGCGGTAAGCCTGCGCATACGCTCGCTCAGCTTGCGAATGGTGGCAATGGTCGCACAAAGATCGAGCATGAACACGGCGGAGCACAGCGCGGCGACAGAAGCCTTCGTCCAATATGGCAGCAATGCCACTCCCCCCGCCGCAATCGGGGCGATGCACTTTACCACCACCACGCAGGCAACGCCCCAAATGGCGGAAAAGAGCGGGCAAATATACCCTCCAATGTTCCACTTATACTCGGAATAATCCCACCAGCGCGCATGGAATATCTTTTCCAGCAGAAAACCGGTGAGCCATTCAATGAGCGTCGTCACCACGACCGACCCAAAAAACAGCGATACAATGCCTCCGCCCGAGAGCGGTCGCAGCAGTAAAAGCACGCCCAACACCCCAAACCCATAAATTGGGCAAACGGGACCATTCAGAAAACCGCGATTGACGAAGCGTTTTTCCTGCGAGGCGGCGAACGCCACCTCGCAGCACCATCCAAGAAAGCTGTATAAGTAAAAGAGCAGAACCAGCTGTAAAAGTACCGACATGAACTCAGTCTCCAGCTTTGCGCAGCAGCTGTTCCAGCTCCGCCTCCATATCGGAAAACACGCGCATGGCGCACAGTATCGCCTCGGTAGAATTCAAATCCACGCCTGCAATTTTCAGCTCTTCAATGGGATAATCGCTGCCGCCGGTCGAAAGGAAGCGAAGATAGTCCTCCGCACCGTTGTGGTTCAATATCCTATCGGCAATGGTCACCGCGCTGCAAAAGCCCGTGGCGTACTGATATACGTAAAACGCACGGTAAAAGTGCGGAATGCGCGCCCATTCGGTATCCGTATAGTCGTCCAGCTGAACGCCCTCGTAGTATTTAGCGTTGAGCGAGCGATATACTTGATTGAGCGCTTCCGCGGTCAGCGGCTCCCCACGCTCCGCCATTTCGTGGGCAATGCGTTCAAATTCCGCAAACTGCGTCTGGCGGAATACCGTAGTGCGGAATCCTTCCAGAAAATGGTTCAGAATATAGGCGCGGCGCTGGGGATCGGTCTCCGTTTTGAGCAAGTACATACTCAACAGTACCTCGTTCACCGTAGAGGCGACTTCGGCAACGAATATAGAGTAATCATGGTTTACGAAATCGCGCGCGTGGTCGGAATGCCAAGAATGCATGGCGTGCCCCAGCTCGTGCGCCAAAGTAAACGCGTCGTCCAGCTTGCCCGCGTAATTGAGCAGTACATAGGGGTGCACCCCGAATACGCCGGAGCTGAACGCGCCGGTGGTCTTGCCCTTGTTCTCGTATACGTCAATCCAGCCCTTGGTAAACGCCTCATCCAGCAGCTCCGCGTAGTGCGCGCCAAGGGGCTTGAGCGCATCCTTCACCAGCGCGCAAGCGCGCTCGTAAGGCATTTCATATTCTACCGATTCCACAATCGGCGTGTACAAATCGTAAATATGCAATTCATCCAAGCCCAACATTTCGCGGCGCAGCTCCAAATAGCGCTTCATGGTGGGTAATCCCTGCGCTACGCTCGCCACCAGATTGTCGTACAGCGAAACGCTGACATTATCCTGATGCAGCGCCATCTGGCACGCGCTCTCGTAACCGCGCACCTGCGCCTGGTAGCAGTCCAGCTTCACGGAACCCGCATAGGTCGCGGTCAGCGTATGAATAAAGCTTGCGAACGCTCCGAAGTATTTCTCAAACGCGTCTTTGCGAATGGCCCGATCGCGATGTTCGCGGTATACGCTGAAGCTGCCATGGCTCAAGGGCAGCGCTTCTCCGTTTTCGCCGATCACGTTCGGAAACGTCATATCTACGCTTTCGAACATTTCAAACACATTGCTCGGGGTTTGCGCGGCGTCTCCCAACAGCGCAAGCATTTTTTCGCGCTCCACATCCAAAGTATACGCCCGCGCGCGGCAAACGTCGTCCGCCCTATGGCGATAGGTCGCGAGGGATTCATCCGCCATATATCCCTTCAGCGTTTCGGGATCCATCGCGATAACCTCGGGGTTCAGGAAAGCGGATTCGGTCTGAAAGCGCACCAGCGCACTGATACTCTTCGCCTCCATTTCCTGACTGCGGGTATCGCCGTTATCGCCGGATTTGCGCAAAAACGCATACTCGTAAATGCGTTCGAGCTTCTGCATAATATCATATAAAGTGTCCAAACCGTTCTTGAGCGCCTGCGCCGAGGTCGAGAGCGTACCCGGCAGCTCGGAAAGACGGGGGAATTCGTTTAAAAGGTCCGCATAGGCGCTTTCCCACGCCTCGTCGCTTTCAAATATAGGGGTCAGATCCCAGCAAAACTGAGTGTCCATTTCGCTTCGATTCTTTATTTCCATTATATAGCATCCCTTCTTCAAGTATTTGCCACCAGTATACCCGCCTCATGGGGTCTTTGCAAGCAACGTTTGGGGAAAGTTCGCAGGCGAAAAAAGAAACGTACAAAGTTAGATCAAACTAACTTTTGTGCTAAAATCTTCCCTTGACATTATCGCCGTCGCATGACATAATAGAATATGGTTTGTGTCTCCGTAGCTCAGCAGGATAGAGCGTTCGCCTCCTAAGCGAAAGGCCGCGCGTTCGAATCGCGCCGGGGACGCCAAATCGATCGCCCGCCTTGCGCGGGTTTTTATTTGCCACAATTTCTCAATTATGCTATACTTTGAACATCGAAACAATATATGCAATGCGGAGGAACCCATTTATGCGTTTTACCAGTCAACATCCTGCGGATCAGCTCGTCGCCATCATGACCCGCATTTACCGCTGCGGTATGACCACCGTTTCCGGCGGCAATCTTTCCATACTCGACACGGAAGGCGATATTTGGATCACGCCCTCTGGAATTGACAAGGGTGCGCTCACGCGGGACGACATCATGCAGGTAAAACCGGATGGCACCGTCATTGGCAGGCACCGTCCCTCCATTGAATTGCCCTTCCACAGGGAGATCTATCGCCGCCGTTCCGATATTCGCGCCATTGTGCACGCACACCCGCCCACCCTCATCGCCTACAGCTTAGCCCGCGTCAATCCCAACGTGCGGCTGATTCCGGAGGACTACGCCCGCTGCGGCAGTGTGAGCATGGCGAAATATGCTGTCCCCGGCAGCGAGCTGTTAGGCGGCTACATCGCGGATGAATTTTCCAAAGGATACTCCACCGTCATGCTGGAAAATCACGGCGTTGTGCTGGGCGGAAAGGATCTGCTCACGACCTTCTGCCAGTTCGAAACCATCGATTTCTGCGGACGAATGGGTATGCTCGCCGCGCGGCTCGGCAAAGCGCGTGAGTTATGCGAAGTAGAAATTGCACGTTATACCCAAACCTGCGAAATGGAAACGCTGCCCGCGCGCGAAATGACCAGCGAGAAGCGGGCGGTGCGCCGCGATCTGGCGCATATGACGCACCGCTGCTACCAACAACAAATATTTACCTCTACCCAAGGAGTATGGTCCCTCAAGTTGTCCGACGGCGGATTCCTGATTACTCCGGACGATATAGATCGAATGGAGCTGACCGAAGCGGATCTCATCTATATTCGCGACGGGAAATGTGAAGCGGGCAAACAGCCGCCGCGCAACGCCTACGTGCACGCCGCGATCTACCAAAGGCACGCGGGAATTTCTTCCGTAATCGAGGCGCACCCGCCCGCCATCTCCGCTTTTACTGTGACCGACGCGTCGTTTGATTCCAGAACCATTCCCGAAAGCTATCTGGTACTGCGCGATGTTCGACGACTCCCCTTTTCCACGGGTTTGGATAACGCGGAAGAGATCGCCGAGGTTTTCAATCAAAAGACCTCCGTGGCGCTCATCGAAAATCGCGGCTGCATCGTCACCGGCGCAGGGCTTGCCAACGCCTTCGACAAATTGGAGGTGTTGGAGTACAGCGCGCAGGCAATCATCGCCGCGCAGGATGTGGGCCCCATCGTATTGATTCAGCTGGAAGAAATATCCAAAATCGAAGAAGCCTTCCACATGAATGACTGAGCGTATGCATACCGTCCAAGCAAAATCGCTGCTGACCCGATGGAATGCCATGAACGTATACCGAGGCTGTACGCACGGCTGCATCTATTGCGACAGCCGAAGCTCATGTTATCAGTTCACGCACTCCTTTGAAGACATCGAGGTAAAGCAAAACGCGCCTGAACTTCTAGAACGTACATTGCGCAGCCGGCAAAAACGCACTATGATCAGCACGGGTTCCATGTCTGATCCTTACCAGCCATGCGAACAAACGCTCCGATTAACCCGTCAGTGTTTGCGCATTATTGAAAAGTATGGGTTTGGCGCAGCCGTGCTCACCAAGTCCGACCGAGTGCTCGAGGACTTGCCGCTGTTGCGCCGCATTCATGATGGCGCGAAGGCTGTGGTGCAGATAAGCCTGACCTGTGCGGACGACTCGTTAAGCCGTCTCATCGAGCCCTGCGTGTGTCCTACCTCGCGGCGCGCGGAGGTATTGCTTGAAATGAAACGAGCGGGCATTCCTACCGTCGTGTGGATGACGCCAATACTGCCCTTTCTAACGGATACGCGTGAAAATGTGAACCGAATATTGGATATGTGCTTTCGCACGAAGGTGCGCGGAATAGTCTGCTTCCAAATGGGGTTGACGCTTAGAAATGGCAGTCGCGAATACTACTACCGCCAACTGAACCGCCTGTTTCCCGGGCTTGTCGCCCGCTACGAACGCACCTTTGGTCTCGTTCAGGAAGTCGAAAGTCTCAATTCTCCAGACCTCATGTCGCTTTTCCACGAGCGCTGCGCCAAAGAAGGCGTACTGCACACTCCGGAAGATTGCTTCGAATTCACCGGCACGCTCTCATCGGAGCTTCAGCAGCTCAATATGTTCGATTGATCTAAGAATAGCCGTCTCGCAAAGGCGGTTATTCTTTATTGAACACCTTACGCAGGTTCCACGGAATTGCCGGATGATTCCAATCATTTTCCTGTATACATGTTTCTTAAATTGTGCTATGATAAATCAACAAAACTGTCGAATATGAAACGCCTATAGAAACGAACGAAAACTTCGAGTTTGAGGAGGGTATTTCATGCCAATCGGAGTCATTTCAAACGTACTGGCAGTCGCGTTGGGCGGCATTGCCGGCGCGGCGCTCAAGCAGCACATCGGGAATGAATTAAAGGAAAAACTCAATATGGTGTTTGGGCTGTGCTCTATGGCGATGGGCATTTCCAGCATTGCGCTCATGGAAAATATGCCTGCAGTGGTGTTTTCACTCATACTGGGCACCATCATCGGCATCATCATCCATCTGGAAACCCTGTTCAAAAGAGGCGCAGGACAAATGCAGCGCATCATCGCGCCGCTGAGCCGGGGCGCAACCCGAAACGACGAGGAATTTACCTCTACACTGATCACCGTAATCGTTCTGTTCTGTGCCAGCGGCACGGGGATTTATGGTTCTATGGTATCGGGCATGAGCGGGGACCACAGCATATTAATCGCCAAATCGATACTCGATGTATTTACCGCCATGATATTCGCCTGTTCGTTGGGCGCGGTGGTTTCGGTCATCGCCATTCCACAGGCGGTCATCTTCCTCGCGCTGTTTTTTCTCGCCAGAACAATCTATCCCCTAACCACGCCCGCCATGATCAACGATTTTAAAGCGTGCGGCGGCTTCATCATGCTGGCTACGGGCTTCCGTATTATCCGTGTGCAAATGTTTCCCACCGCGGATATGATTCCCGCAATGGTGCTGGTTATGCCCCCTAAGCGCTCTCTGGGCGGGACACATTCTGCCGCTGCTGGGATAATGCTTACAGCCATATTTCACCCGAAAGTATTCGCGAAAGCAAGGCTTGCACTTCTACAAGGCTGGGCAGTATCCACTGTGAAATGCGCCGCATCTCCTCGGTTACGGGCATCCTGTCCGGCACCATAATGGGATGCATTCCAGCAGCAAACGCCGCGCGCACGCCGTTGTGCGAATCCTCCGCAACCACGCATCTTTCCGGCAATACGCCCAACGCCTTTGCGGCAGTTCGGAATATTTCCGGATCAGGCTTGCTGGCGGATACCATATCTCCGCAAATGATTTTTTGAAAATACCCGTCTATTCCCGCTTCCCGCAATTCCCGCAGCACCACCGCGCTCTGAGTAGAAGATGCGAGCGCTACGGGGATTTTTCTGTCGGCGAGCCAACGAAGCAGCTCCAACGCGCCCGCCTTCATGGGCAGCACTCCATCCGGACACTTATTGGGCAAAAGCGCCATCGCCTTTTCTCGAAACGAATCGTACTCCACTGTTCCGCCGTACACGCGGGCGAATATGCGCCGCGATGCATCCGCCGTCACGCCGGTACATTCCATCAGAACATCGTCAATTCCGGAAATGCCCTCTCGCGCCGCTACCTCGCGCCAGCATTCCGCCGCAAGGCGCTCCGTATCGAATATAACGCCGTCCATATCAAATATCATCGCGAAGCCGTTTGCATCCATGCGCCTGATCCCACCTTTGTCAAAATGGATAGTGCTATTATACGTTTCTCTCCTTATGCCGGCTATCCGTCTCAGGTAAAACATTGCCTGAAATAAAATATATGTAAATTTAACAATAAATTGATTCCCGAAACAGCGCATCCATGCTAAAATAGATGAGTTGAATACGGGCGGTCCTCTGCCACAGGTTGGTTATGAACGTCCATGTGAGGAAGGTGTAACCCCATGAATGATATTATCCGTTCCATCGAGAGTGCACAGCTGAAGAAGGATGTGCCTCAGTTCAGCATTGGCGATACCGTTCGCGTGCAGGTGAAGGTTGTCGAAGGTTCCCGCGAACGTCTGCAGGCGTTTGAAGGCGTAGTCATTGCCCGCCGCAATGGTTCCGTACGTGAAACCTTTACCGTTCGCCGCAATTCTTACGGCATCGGCGTAGAGCGTACTTTCCCGCTGCACAGCCCCCGTGTAGACAGCATCACTGTTGTCCGTCGCGGTAAGGTTCGTCGCGCAAAGCTCTACTATCTGCGTCAGCGCAGCGGCAAGGCCGCAAAGGTCAAGGAAAGGTAATTTCCGCCAAATCAGAGGTCATCGCCCAACAGCGACGACCTCTTTTCTCTTATACAGGAGGTTTTCATGTCGCAAATCAACTGGTATCCCGGTCATATGGCGCGCTCTCGCCGCCTTTTGGAGGAGCAGCTTCGCGCGGTCAACGTGGTAATCGAGCTGTGCGATGCTCGTGCGCCCGCCGCCACGCGCAACCCCGATCTCGTACGCCTCAGTCGGGGCAAAACGCGCATACTGGTGCTGAACAAGGCGGATTTAGCGGACGACGCCCAAACCGCGCGTTGGTTGGCGTATTATCGCGCTCAGGGCATTACCGCGCTGCGCTTCAACGCCAACGGCGGCAAAACGAAGGATATACTCGCCCGCATCGACGAGGCGACTCGCCCCGCCGCCGAACGCTACGCCGCGCGCGGCGTGCGCAAAACACTGCGCGCCATGATTCTGGGTATTCCCAACGTAGGCAAATCCACATTCGTCAATCGGCTCTACGGCGGGAATATTGCCGCCACGGCGGATCGTCCGGGCGTTACCCGCGCCAATCGCTGGATCAAGCTGGGACCGTATCTGGAAATACTCGATACGCCCGGTATGCTGCCCCCAAAGCTGGATGATCAGAACGGCGCAAAGACTCTGGCGTTTCTGGGCTCTATCCGCGACCAAATTATCGATACCGAGGCGTTGGCGGGCGAGCTGCTGCAAAGGCTCTTGCAAATCAATCCTACAACGGCGCAGCGTTTTAAGCTGGATCCAACTGAAAATACTGAACCGTGGGAACTGTTGGAAGCCGCCTGCAAGGGGCGCGGCTGGCTCCTCTCCGGCGGTCGCTACGATCTGGAGCGCGGCGCGGCGCTGGTATTGGATGAGTTCCGCGCCGGCAAGGTGGGTAAAATAACGCTGGAGCCCTGTCCAAATTCCCCTAGGGAGGCGCGGCAAAATGCAAACGAGCAGGCGTAAGCGCGAGAGCAATGAGGAGAAGCTCATTCGGCTAACCGAAATCGAGCGCACCCTCTGGGCGGAGGGGCACGCGATTGCCGGCATTGACGAGGTGGGGCGCGGTCCGCTCGCGGGTCCCGTGGTGACCGCGTGCGTCTCCATACCAAAGGATCGGCTTGTTTTGGGCGTGGAGGACTCAAAGAAGCTCTCCGAAAAGAAGCGCGAAGCGTTGTACGCTCCGCTTCTGAACGCCGCCGACTATGCCGAGACCTGCTTTATTTCTCCACAGGAGATCGATGAAATCAATATTTTAAACGCCACAAAGCGGGCAATGGAGCGCTGCGCGCAAGGCTTTCGGGGCATATTTCTAATCGACGCCGTGCAAGGGCTGCGTCTGCCCGGCGAAAGTCGATCCATCATTCATGGCGACGCGCTGAGCTACATGATCGGCGCGGCGTCCATTGTGGCAAAGGTCACGCGGGACCACTACATGATCGAGCTTGATCAAAAATACCCCATGTACGGGTTTGCCCGCAACAAGGGGTATGGCACAAAGGAGCATATTGAGGCGCTGCGCAGGTTCGGACCCTGTCCGGAGCACCGCGCAACCTTCATTCAAGGCATACTAAATCCATGAATAATCAAAGCAAAGGCGCGCTGGGCGAAGCACGCGCTGGGCAGGCGCTCACTCAAATGGGATTTACCATACTGGAGCGCAATTGGCGCTGCCCTTTCGGCGAGCTGGATATTATTGCCCGCGAGGGCGATACCATCGCCTTTATAGAAGTAAAGACCCGCTCCTCGCGCCGTTTTGGCGCGCCCGCGGAGGCGGTCAACCGAACGAAGCGGCTGCACATACTCCGCGCCGCGCAAACCTACCTTATGCAAAACGACGCGCTGGACGCCTCTTGCCGATTCGATATTGCGGAGGTGCTGCCCGAAGGGGTACGCCTCATCCGCAATGCGTTCGATGCGACGGATCTCGCAGATTAAGGCTTTTCCATGAAGGGCAGGATTTTTTACTTCGACTATAGAATATTTATAAGTTAGCTTTTTTTATTTGGAGGTCATTGACCATGCGAAGATTGCTTCTGGCGCTATGCGCGCTGACGGCTTTCGCGCTTTCCCTCACCGCTTTCGCGGATGGGGAAAACATCATCAACAACGGGGACTTTGAATCTGTTCAGGACGGTATGCCCACCAGCTGGGAAAAGGCGATGTGGTTTACCGATGAGGGCGTAAGTCTGCTTACAGTGGAAGCTGACGGATACGAAGGCAACTGCATATCCGTGCGCAACGTGGGTATTAACGATGCGCGCTTTGTGCAGACCATTTCAGTCGAGCCCGACAGCATATATCGGATTACGGCAATGTGCCGCGCCAGCGGCATACCCGAATCCAGCAAGGGCGCGACCCTCTCTGTGGATAGTACCTTCTCGTACTCCAACGAGGCGTTCGATACAAACGGCGAATGGATTCCATTGGAGCTATATGGTCATACCGGCAGCGACCAGACCGAGGTCAAACTGTTTGCGCGTGTAGGCGGCTACGGCAGCGAAAACAGCGGACAGGCTTGGTTCGATAATATCTCCATGGTCAAGCTGGACGCCGCGCCCTCCGGCGCAAACGTGCAAGAGCTCGCCAAGCCGGCTTCCAACAGCTCCTCTTCCAGTACTGACGAGGACGAGGATACCGATCCGCCTCGAAATACTCAAGCGTGGATACTGCTCTCCTGCCTATGGGTGCTGGCGGCAATTGCCGTAGCGCGCAAGTTCCAGCGTTCCCACGCCAAGTCGGATGGATGGTATCGCTACGCCATGCTGCTGATGTTGCTCGCCGCGCTGGCGGTGCGTTTGGTACTGGCGGCGCGCGTCCCCGGCTATAATACGGATATCAATTGCTTCTCCAGCTGGGCGCAGCGCATGGTCGAGTACGGTCCCGCGGGCTTCTACGGCGCGGGCTGGTGCGATTATCCCCCGCTCTATATGTGGATGCTCGCACCCATCGCCGTTCTAATCAATGCCTTTGGTCTCGCCTATCGCTCGGGCGGGCAATTGATTCTGATCAAGCTCTGGCCCATATTGTTCGATCTTGCGGCGGCATGGCTAATCTGGAATCGCTCCAAAAAGCAGCTCGGTGCGCGCGCCGCGTTGCTGCTCGCCGCACTGTTTGCACTGAACCCCGCCGTGTTTACCGATTCCGCCGCGTGGGGACAGATCGATTCAATCTTCACGCTGATGATCGCCCTCAGCGCGCTGGATGCGGACGACGATCGCTATATCCCATCGCTCGTATGGTTTACGCTCGCCATGCTCACCAAGCCGCAGGCGCTGCTATTTGCCCCCATCGGTCTGTTCGCCATTTGCGTGCGACTGATTCGCGAAAAGAAGCGCGCGTCCATTCGCAACGCACTGATCGGGCTTGGCTGCGCGCTCGTCATGCTGCTGCTGGCAGGGATTGTTTCGGCAGGCTTCTCCGAGGGCGCTTTACAGCCCGTCGTATGGCTGCGCGATCTCTACTCCGGCACACTGCAAGGGTATTCTTATGTAGATATCAACGCCCTCAATCTGCACTATCTGTTGGGCTTCAACTGGACCAAAACGGCGGAGGCGGGCGGCGTAACCCTGCTGGCATGGCTGTTCTTCGCATTCAGTTATGTGTATTGCGCCATGCTGTACCTTCGTTCCAAGCGTGCGCATGCGCTGCCGCTGGTGGGCGGCACGCTCATTATGCTCATTTGCACGTTTGGTCCTATGATTCACGAGCGCTATATCTATCCCGCCGTATTGCTGCTCCTGCTGGCTTATGCCTACACGCGCGACCGCAGGCTTTTGGCTGTGGTGCTCACACTCTCCTTTACCCTATTCATGAATGAAGTGCTGGTGCTGCAGGGCGGCATGACGCAGGCAAATTTCGGGCATCTGCATACGGAAGAAGATATCTGGATCAATTTCCCCGTGTGTGTGCTGAGCCTGCTGAACGCGTGCTTCATGGCATGGACGGCGTGGGATATCTGCATCAACGATCGCGTTTGGATCATGAAAGCGGTCGCGCCAGAACCAAACACGCAGGCGCGCATTTCCCTCTTAACCCCCGCAGATCACAGGCTGCATATGCGACCCGTGGATTATATTCTGATCGCCGCGGTTACGGTCATTTACGCGGTGGTCGCATTTGCGAATCTTGGCGTTGCCTCCGCGCCGCAGACCACTTGGACGGCATCCGAACCGGACGAGGAAATCGTATTCGATCTGGGCAGCGTGCAGAAATTCCGTTTGACCTATTACGGCAATATCTGCACCAGCAATTTCACGGTTTCCTTCTCCAACGATGGCGAAGAATGGACCGAGCCTTGCTACGCGCAGTATGGACAGGGCGACATATTCCGTTGGATCTGGTATCGACCGCTCGATTCGGAGAAGAAAGTGATCTCCGCACCCACGCTGCCCACCGAGGATGGCAGTGTATTCATCGCCTATTCTGGCTATGAGGGTGAAAACTATCCCTACCAGACGGCGCGCTTCGCCAAACTTACCACCATATCTCCCGGGCTTAAGCTTATGGAAGTGGGCTTCCTGAACGAAGAAGGAGAGGCGCTGCCCATTGCAGAGGTTGTAGGAGGCGACGATCCTTCTCTGCTGATCGACGAGCAGAATACCATTCCCGATCATCCCAGCTATTTAAACGGCACCTATTTCGACGAGATCTATCATCCCCGCACGGCGTATGAGCACCTGCACGGCTTGCAGACCTACGAATACACTCACCCGCCGCTCGGCAAGGTGATGATGATGATCGGTATTCAGCTCTTTGGCATGACGCCGTTCGGTTGGCGCTTCATGGGTACGCTGATGGGCGTACTCATGGTGCCGCTCATGTACCTGCTGGTTAAGCAGTTGACCAAGAGCACAAAGCTCTCGTTCATCGCCATGTTCCTGCTGAGCGTGGATTCCATGCACTTTACGCAGACGCGACTCGCCACTATCGATTCGTACTCTGTGTTCTGGATCATGCTCATGTATCTGTTCATGTTCCGCTTTACGCAAATGAACTGGCACACGAAAGCGGCGTTTAAGCGCTCTCTCGTAGTGCTGGGA
The DNA here is from genome assembly GCA_017460585.1 of Clostridia bacterium. Taxonomy (GTDB): domain Bacteria; phylum Bacillota; class Clostridia; order Christensenellales; family Aristaeellaceae; genus Faecivicinus. The sequence goes on along the minus strand of JAFUAR010000311.1, from coordinate 6,593 downwards.
CTGTGCGGCATAAGCATGGGACTGGGCTGGGCGACCAAGTGGATATGCTTTTATGCCTCCGCAGGTCTTGCCGTATTGTTTTTCTGGACGCTGTGGCGGCACTACTGTGAATATAGCGAAGCGCAGCACGACCGCACGCTGTATACCGCGGAGTTAGGCAAAATCTTCCCCAGCAGATGCCTTTTCACCATTGGCTTCTGCCTGATATTCTTCGTGGTCATTCCCGTGCTGATTTACTATTTCTCGTATTACTGGCACCTGCAATTTCTGGGCGTGCAGCGCTTTACCGATATGTTCAGCACAAGTCGCGTCAAGACCATATTGGAACTACAGCGCAGTATGTTCAATTACCATTCGGGGCTGGGCGGCGATACGCATCCCTTCCGTTCTCCATGGTATCAGTGGCCGGTGATTGCATGGCCCATGTGGTACTATTCCGGCACCGATTACGTACCCAGCGGAATGATCTCCTCCATATCCTGCATGGGCAATCCCGCAGTATTCTGGTTCTGCCTTGCTGCGCTCATATTCATAGCGATACGCGCCGCCGTGGTTCGCCGCGCGCCCAAGGCATATGTGCTGACGCTCATCGGCTTCGCCAGCCAGTTCCTGCCTTGGGTGCTGGTACCGAGATCCACCTTCATTTATCACTATTTCGCAAGCGTGCCGTTCATCATTATCGCCGGCGTGCTGGCGCTCGATTGGATTCGCGGCAAATCGCGCAAGTCGTTCTACGTTGCCGCCGTCGCGCTCATGGTAGCTGCACTCGCGCTCTTCATTGCATTCTATCCGTTGGAAAGCGGTATGCCCGTGGCGCGCGCTTACGCGCAGCATCTGCGCTGGTTCAACTGGGCGAATTTCTAAGGGGGAAAACGATATGCTCGCAACGGTTTCCAGCTGTGGCTTAAACGGTATAGACGGCTACGCGGTAAACGTAGAAGTAAATCTTGCCTCCGGCATTCCCGCCTTTGATATGGTTGGTTTGCCGGACGCCTCCGTGCGCGAGTCGCGCGAGCGCGTCAAAGCCGCTTCGAAAAACAGCGGCTTCCAATTTCCCGGCAATCATTTAACTGTGAATCTCGCACCCGCGGACCTGAAAAAGGAAGGGCCCGCGTACGATCTGCCAATTGCGGTTGGTATATTGTGCTGCACCGGCATCATCCCCGCTGAATCGCTGTGCGATACCTGTATCTTTGGCGAACTTTCTCTGGATGGGTCCGTTCGCCCTGTGCGCGGCGCGCTGCCCATGGTGATCTCCGCATTGGAGCGCGGTGTCAAGCGCGTCATGCTGCCGGAGGACAATATCAATGAAGTGCGCTGCATTGAAGGCATCGAGCTCATACCGGTTCAGCATCTCGTCGCCGCGGTCGATCACTTCACGGGCAAAGCGTCCATCTCCCCCATCGTTCCCGTGCCCTATCAGGCGCTTTTGCAGCGCAGAGAATTTCTGGAGGATTTCAAAAACGTCAAGGGACAATCCAGCGCCAAGCGTGCGCTTGAGATTGCGGCGGCCGGCGGGCACAATGTGCTGATGATCGGTAGTCCCGGCTCCGGAAAGACGCTGATGGCGCGCTGTATGCCTTCTATCCTGCCGGATATGACGTTTGCCGAAGCGCTGGAATCCACCCGCATCCATTCCGTCGCGGGCAGCGTGCCGCCCAGCGGATTACTGACCGAGCGTCCCTTCCGCTCGCCGCACCATACCGCCTCGCACGCGTCGCTGGTGGGCGGCGGTACCGGCGCGCTTCCGGGCGAAATCAGCAAGGCGCATAACGGCGTACTCTTTCTGGATGAACTGCCGGAATACAAGCGCGATGTACTCGAAGCGCTGCGCCAACCGTTGGAGGATGGTTTCGTCACCATTACCCGAGTGAACGCGCAGGCGACCTACCCCTCTCGCTTTGTGCTGATCTGCTCCATGAACCCCTGCCCCTGCGGCAATCTGGGCAGCCGTACCCAGCAATGCCGCTGTACGCCCATTGAGATCAAGCGCTATCTCAACCGCATTTCCGGACCTTTGCTGGATCGCATCGATATGCATATCGAGGTGGAATCCATTCCCGCGGAACAGCTTTCGGAAGCCGCGCTCTCTGAAGACAGTGCCTCCATTCGCGAGCGCGTGTCAAAGGCGCGCGAAGTACAGCTGCGCCGTTATGCGAATAAACGCATCCATTCCAATGCCGAACTCAACGCCCGTACGCTCGCCGAAGCCTGCACCATGACCGATGCGGCAAAGGAGCTGTTGCTTCTCTCTACCGACCGGCTCAAGCTCTCCAACCGCGCCTATACCCGCATATTAAAGGTCGCGCGGACCATCGCAGATTTGGATGGATTCGATGCAATCGACGCCCCGCAAATCGCCGAGGCGGTGCAATACCGTACGCTGGATCGAAAGTATTGGGGATAAACTACGAGAAAGAATCGATTATAATGGCAGATTTATTAACGCGCCGCTTTTGAATCAGAAAAAAGCCGTCGAGAACACACCAGCCGTTGAGCCAGCACCTAATCCTGTCGAGCCGGAGCGTAAAAAACGATCTGTCTGATGAGGAGCGCCGGCTTTTTCAAGCGATACTCGGCAAGAATTATCCCTGCATAGCCATATTTGTACGGGATATCAACCTGAACCCCCGATGCTAGCGCCAAAGTATGCGCCGGATATGATCATCTGGGAGAAAACATTCACCCCGACGCCCGTTCCCGAGTGATGGGGATGATAACCACACACTACTACACGATACTCTCCAACCATATGCGCAATCTCGCGCCATTCGAGCTTGCACGAACTGTGGGACTTTTGTGGCTCAGCGTGACTCATACTCCAAAGTATTGGGTACTCGCACAGTGGGTGGCAAAGCTGCCATATGCTTCTGCACCTACCGAATGACGATACCTGCCAGTTTTACCTTGATCACGTTTTGACTTGGACTACCAACTACTAAAGATCGCTAAGGCACGTTTCGAGGTCAAGTGCAACGCCGAACCTATTCCCGAATTAACTACGCCTCTGTGGCAAAATCAGTGTAGGTTTCCGCTGGGCATGGACGATAAGGGCTGCTTCTGGTCATTAAGGTGACAGGAAGGATACACGCCGGATCGTAAATATTGGGGGGTATAAAATCCGATCACTACCAATTGTTTAAACCCCAGACAAAGAAAGATAATAGTTATATGGTCATTCAAGAAATCCAAGTCAAAAATAGTATGCAGGCATAACACCAACAAGGATTTGTTGCCCTGATTGCAAGGCTAGATGGAAAATGCACTTTGATAAAAAGCATCCAGCAATCGAGTATACCTTCTTCTGCCCTTACTGTGGAAGGAAAGAATCAAATGGAAAGGATAAGATTCTATGAACAACATTGAGTTATTCCATGACACTCAAGCACGAATCGAATCAGACCAGCGACTTCGAATTGCAACAATCGATGCTATAAAGGCAACCAGCGTATTTCCTGAAAACACGTATGCCCAACAAATACCTTTTTTCGAGAATCCATCTATCACATTTGAAGAAAATCTTACGCTAATTCCCGCAGAGAAGCTGGCGGAGTCCGGGAAAAAGGCGGCAGTCCTAAACTTCGCAAACCCAGTAGAACCCGGTGGAGGCGTATTGCGAGGTGCATCCGCGCAGGAAGAGTATTTATGCCGAGCAAGCAATCTGTATAATTGCCTGATAAGCCAAAACGCTTTAGCATATTATCAGAAAAACCGTGAATTATTAAGGATTAATCGTTTTAAAGATGTTTTTTGGGGATCAGATGAGGTAGTTTACTCCCCGAATATTACATTCTTTCGAAAGGACGAAGGTTATATTCCAGATATGGAATGCACCCCATGCCAAGTATACACCGAAACATGGCATACCATTGACGTTCTAACCTGTGCTGCTCCATATCTCTATAAGAAAAACAATAGCGTACCCATGCAGAATCTGGAATCATGCATGAAACAAAGAATACGCAATATCCTCGAGGTTGCTATAAGCAATGATATTCAAGCACTCGTTCTTGGGGCTTTTGGATGCGGTGCGTTTAATAATCCACCGACAGTTGTCGCAAACGCCTTTCAATCTGTGTTTCTTGAAGATCGTTACAGGAATGCGTTTTCTGATGTGATTTTTTCAATTAAAAGAACAGGCTTTTTTTGCGAAAATATAGAAGCTTTCGAGATTGCGTTCTCACAGTTTCCTCCTACAGGAAACTATGTATTTAGCTGTGAAAGAAACAAGCGACGCTTTTTTACCTAAACCGTGCAATACCGTACGCTGGATCGAAAGTATTGGGGATAGCGCGCATTCCAAAACGCACAAAGTCCGAGGCAGTTTCGCCTCGGACTTTGTGTATGCCTCTATTTACTTTTCCCACGGATTCGGCACGAAATCGCCGCCACGACACCACTTCAAGTAATTGAGAGAATGCTTCTGTGCCGTCATTTCCCAATCGCGCTTATAGATGGGATCATGGTAGCCCTCTACGCAAATATCGCCCGTATAGCCGCCGCAGTGCAGAATATAGATGATATCGCGCCAGTCGCTGTCGCCAAAGCCTGGCGTACGCTCCGGAGCGTACCAATCCGTATCGCACAATACGCCGTAATCCTCCACGGCGCGGCGATCAATGCTCGCATCCTTGCCGTGTACGTGCACCACCTTTTTCACCCACTTGCGCAGCTGGGGAATGGGGTCGATCAACTGGATCATCTGGTGCGCGGGTTCCCATTCCAAACCGAGCGCATCGCTGGGCACCTCATTGAACATGATCTCCCACGTGCGGGGATTGATGCCGATGTTGCACGTTGCGTTCCGCCATGTTCCGTCCATTGGGCAATTCTCAATGGCGAGCTTCAAGCCCTTATCCTCGGCGCGCTTTGCCAAATCGCGGAAAACCTCGCCGAACTTCTTGAACGCCTCGTCAAACGGTCTGCCTTCGTATGCGCCCGCGAACGTGGAAACGATTTTTGCGCCGTACAAATGCGCCGCGTCAATCGCGCGTTCCAAATTCTTCTTGTGGTCCTCATACTGAATCGCGTTGCAGTAGTAACCCAGCGTGGTAATTTCCACGCCCTTCTCCTCCGCCAGCGCCTTCAGCCGCGGTCCCTGCTGCTCAATATCCACGCCGTGGTATTCCATATGGAAATTGACCGCGAACGTTTCAAAGCCCAAGTCCGCCATATGCGGCGCCCACGCCTCCGCATCCTGTCCGGGCAGACAGGTGCCAATTTTAATTTGCGAAATATCATAATGCGGAACCATGATGAATACCCTCCTCAGCCCATAATGAGCGGGTCGACCCCAGAACCGTGGATATCGACCCGCTAAAGCGCATAATTACTGTTTTTAGGATGCCGAATGCTGCAACGGATGGAAGCAGCGCACCTGTCGTCCTTCGCCGATATTCTTCATATCGGGGCGCGCCTTGCGGCACTCGTCCGTAGCGTACGGACAGCGCGGCGCAAACTTGCAATAGGTAATCGCGTATTCCTTGGTCTCCATATCGGGCATCTTCATGCTCTCGTCCCACTTATCGCCTACCCTCGGCACCGCGTTCATCAGCAGGTCGGTGTAGGGGTGCGCGGGATTATCCATAATCTCCTTGGCGGGACCGTATTCGATCAAGCCGCCACGATAGAGCGTAGCGATATAATCAGATACGTAGTATGCCGTAGACAAATCGTGCGTGATATACAGGAACGATACCTGAAACTGTTCCTTCAAATCCTTGAACAGATTCACGATGTTCATCTTCATAGACGCATCGATGGCGGCGACCGGTTCATCCGCGATAATGATCTTCGGCTTGGTCAGCAGGGCTCTCGCAATGGAAATGCGCTGCAGCTCGCCGCCGGAGAACTGAGTCATGTACTTTCCCTTGACCACCTGCAGCGACATACCGACCGCGTGAAGCGTTTCATCAATCAGCTTATCCGCCTCGGCGCGGTTGCCGCAAATGCCCAAACGCAGCGCGGTGTTGTACAAATAGCTATCTACCGTCTTACGCATGGAGAAGGTCTCATAGGGATTCTGGAAGATCGGCTGCACATCCAGCTTGAACTGCTTGGGATCGTAATTCTTCTTATCGCTGTACTTATGACCCAGCAGCGTAATATCGCCCATGTCGGGATTGTGCAGGCGTAAAATCATTTTGCATAGCGTGGATTTTCCACATCCGGATTCGCCGACGATGGACAGAATGACCGGCTTACCGCTGTCGATGCTGAATGAAACATCGTCTACGGCGGTCATCTTCTTGCCCATCAGCATACCGCCGATGCGGAAGATCTTGCTCACGCCATTGACTTCAAGCAATTTCTCTGCCATATCGGTTACACCTCCGGTTTCAGCATATGGCACGCGGCATAGCGACCGGGTCGAATCTCGCGGAATTCCGGCGCGGGATCCTTGCGGCACTGCTCCGTCGCATACTTGCAGCGGGGGGCGAACCTGCAGCCCGGCGGGGGATTCTTCAAGGCCGGCGGACGACCGGGAATACCCTCCTTGGAGCTCTTATCGCCCACGCGCGGCAGCGCGCCTATGAGCATCTGCGTGTATGGATGAATCGGGTCATCAAAAATCGCCTCGGTCGGTCCCAACT
>JAFUAR010000310.1 GCA_017460585.1 Clostridia bacterium | reverse complement strand
CATCAGCAGCACAAACTGCACCGCCAGCAAAAAGGCGATGATGGTGGTGCGCCCAAACAGTATGTTGAGCAGCCCTCTTTTTCCCTTTTCCTTGATCTTCTTGCCGGATTCTTGCCGCACAGGCGATCGAAGCATTATTGATCCTCCCATATTTAAGCAAACCATGAACCTCAAAATCGTTCATTCTCCTTTTCATTATACTCAAGTTCTCCCCAAACTGCAATGGAAGAATTAAGTTGCGGCGAACGACGCAATGCAAATAATTTTGCGAAATTGCCAAATGGACTATTCAAATTGGAAAATGTATGTTATAATATTATGCAAAGGTTACTTTTTGAAGTAGCTGAATCATTCACGAAGGCAGGGATGTGTATGAGAAAGAAAAAATGTATCGCCATGCTTCTCGCCGGCGGTCAGGGCAGCCGCCTTGGTCTATTGACGAAGGTCATGGCGAAGCCCGCCGTTCCCTTTGGCGGCAAGTACCGCATAATTGATTTTCCGCTTTCGAACTGCACCAATTCGCAGATCGATACCGTCGGCGTACTCACCCAGTACCAGCCATTGGAGCTCAACCGTTACATCGGCTCCGGTCAGCCGTGGGACCTGGACCTTTCCAACGGCGGCGTATTCGTGCTTCCCCCGTACATGACCGCGAAGAGCGGCGAATGGTACCGCGGCACCGCAAACGCCATCTATCAAAATATAAGCTTCATCGAGCAATATGATCCGGACTATGTGTTGATTCTCTCCGGTGATCATATTTATAAGATGGACTACAATAAAATGCTGAACGCGCACATTGACGGCGGCGCGGATGTGACCATCGCCGTGCGCCCCGTACCGTGGGAAATTGCCCCATCGTTCGGCATTATGAATGTGGATGAAAACAATCACATTATTGAATTTGAAGAAAAGCCCAAAAAGCCCAAGAGCAATTTGGCGTCTATGGGTGTGTATATATTCACTTGGAAGGTGCTGCGCGAGTATTTGAAGGCGGACGATGCGGATCCCAAGTCAAAAAACGACTTCGGCAAGAACATTATTCCCTCGCTGCTGCGCGATGAAAAGGTACTGCTCGCCTATGCGTTTGAAAGCTATTGGAAGGATGTCGGCACCATCGAAAGCCTGTGGGAAGCACATATGGATTTGCTCAAGACCCCGCCGGAGTTCGATTTGAACGATCCTCGCTGGAAGATCTATGCCCGCAGTCCCATTATGCCGCCCCACTTTATCGGCGGCAGCGCGGTAGTGGAGCAGAGCATGATTGCCGAAGGCTGCGAGGTACACGGCAGCGTAAAGGGCAGCGTACTGTTCGCGGGCGTGCACGTGGATTCCAACGCCATAGTGGAAGACAGCGTTATTATGCCAGGCACGCGCATTGAATCCGGCGCGGTAGTGCGCAGAGCCATTGTTTCCGAAAACTGCGTCATATCCACCAACAGCTCCGTCGGCGAAGCGACGGGCGAAATTGCCCTGATCGGGCAGGATACCACGCTTCCCGCCGGTTACGTGGTGAAGGCGGGAGAACAGGTGGATACGGACGAAATTACCAGAAGGGAGGTCGCAGCCAATGAATGACGTAATGGGCATCGTATATACCTCGAAGGACGACCTTACCCTGCGCGAGCTCACCAGCCAGCGCGCGGTTGCCGCCATTCCGGTAGCGGGTCGTTACCGCATTATCGACTTTACGCTCTCCAATCTGGTCAATTCGGGCGTGCGCAACGTGGGTATTATCGCCCAGAAGAATTACCACTCGCTCATGGATCACATCGGCTCCGGTAAGGAGTGGGACCTGCACACCAGAAACAACGGTTTGTTCATACTGCCTCCGTTCCTCACCCGTGAAAACGGCGGCGAATATTCCGGCGTAGTGGAGGCTTTGCGCGCAAACTTCGATTACCTGCGCCGCTCCCAGCAAAAGTATGCCATATTGACCAACAGCGATTACGTAATGAACACCTCGTTTGAGCCTATGATTCGCCAGCATATTGAAACCGGCGCGGATATTACGCTCATGTACAAAAAGGTTGTTCCGGCGGATATGGACTTCTCTCACTCCTCCAACAACACGCACGCGTTCATAGACGTATCGGAAGACGGAACCGTGCGCGATATGGAAGTGGATCCCAACGCCGCCAGTTACGATAATCTCTTTGTGGAGGTAATGCTGGTT
>JAFUAR010000309.1 GCA_017460585.1 Clostridia bacterium | reverse complement strand
TGTGCGCGGAGCATCCGCTAAATGAGAACGCGTGGTACGTGCATACCACCACGGACATAAAGCAGCCCACCTGCAATAGGCTCAATCCGTACACCACCAACGCATCTATGGGTCTGCGCCACAACGACAATAACGCTTCCCGATATTCGGCAAGCATGGCGTCAAAGCGCGCCAGCGCATCTTCCGGATGGCGCACGATGCGCAGCTTTGCCCCCAAACGCAGCACCCACGCCGCAAAGCGATCCACCAGCTTAAGCTTGGGAATGGTCATGAGCACCGCGCCGATCAAACCGACATTCAACAGGTATCCCAGCGCGACCAGCCAGCGCCAGCCATACAGCTGTTCGTTCACAAAACGCCAGTGACTGACCAGCAATCCAAGCCCCATGGAAATGAACGCCGCCTGAAACCCCAAAAACTTGACTGAAATACAGGCGGTGCCTATGCTCGCCGGCACACCCTTTTGATGCAGCCGAAGCACCTGCATGGGCTGCCCTCCGCTGGCGGAAGGGGTAATGGCGGAATAGAACTGTCCCGTACCGGTCACGCCTATGGCGTCGCGCAGCGAAAGGAAATAACCGTTTCGCTGCAAGTAAAACCGGAGCGTCAGTACGCGCAAACAGAGATATCCGATCATCAACGCGCCCGCCGCCAACACCCAGCGCAAATTCAGCTGCCCCAGCGTATCGATCATTTCCGGAAGCTCGTTGGAGCATAGCAGCACGATCACCATGGCAACCGTCATCGCAATTACGTAAACGGGACCTAGGTATTGTTTTAGCTTTTTCAACACCGCTCTCAGCTCTTCTCTTGCAATATTGTGCCCGTCATATGCTCTGCGAAGGCATATCCTCTACCAAAATCAAGTACGCTAGCACCACCATAAGCACGCCGCAACAAATCCATATCGATTTTTCATGCAGCGCGCGCACCAGAAACACCCCTACAAACGCGCTCAATATAAATACAAATATCACGGTAAAATAGCGCAGTGCGTTGAAAAGAAAGCGGCGATCCTTACTGGTGGCAAAGGCGTATAGGTGTTCCACGCCCGAGCGTAAATTGCCGGTACACATGGTAGAGGCGTAGGGCATACCCTCGAATATGCCGAACGAAGCGACCTGTATGGCGCATATAAAGCTGACCAGCAAATTGACCAGCGCATCCGCCGCTCCCGTCGGCACTAGCCCCACGGCAAACAATATTGCCAGTTCACCCGCCACGAGCAGCTGCCGCCAGTGCCAGTGTCCGTGCGTACCAAAGCGTTTGTGCAGTATCCCGCTAATCAGCACGCCCGCCGCGTAAGAGCAAATGGATACAAGGTAATGCCCCGCGCCGGAAAAATTCCCCTCCGCCATGCGAATGCTCATCAATATCATATTGGTACTCTGGGCGTTGGCGAATATCCCGCCGCGCGTAAAATAGGTATATACATCCAAAAACCCACCGGTAAACGTAAGCAATAGACACACCAGCCGGTGCTGCGGTACCGGAACAGGTCTTCTGGAAATGAACATGAAAACCACCTCAAGCACTATTGTAGCAAAAACACGCGACCGCATATAGCAGCCGCGTGAAAAATCTGAATGAATCCTTGCCACAGTGTATTCTAAAAGAGCAACACGATAAATTGCGATATCAGCACCACCATCACCAGCGCGATGGGATAGGTCGCCGCATAAGCGGAGGCGACGTCGTCCGTACCGGCAACGCTGATGAGCGTGCCCAGCGCGGGAGTCGACGTCATGCCGCCGGTAATAGAACCCAGCGTATTAAAGATCGCCAGCTTGAGCACCTTCGAAGCGAACCAGTAGCCCACGATCATGGGGCACAGCGTCATCAGCGCACCGTAGAGAAACAGCATTACTCCGTGTTCCTTGAGGGTTTCCACAAAGCCGCTGCCCGCGCCAACACCCGCGCCAATTAAGAACAGCATCAGTCCAAATTCTCTAAAGGTCTCCAGCACGCGCTTGCCGATGTGCAGATCGATCGCCTCGATGTGCAGCAGGTGACCAATCACCAAACCCATAATCAGCGGACCGCCCGAGGTACCCAGCGAAAACCGCGCGCCGCCCGGCAGGGGAATTTCCACCTTGGCAATGAGCAGCCCCAGCAATATCGCCAGCGCGAAAGGGAACATACCCAGCGGATCAATCTGAATCAGCTTGCCATGGTAGGGCTTAATGGGCGCGACTAAATTGGCGTTCTCGAAGTGCTTGCGCTCCTCCTCCACATCGATTTTTAGCAGCTTCGGTACGAGCTGTACGAACAGCACCACGCCGATTACGCCGAAAGGATAGGCGATGCCATAGCCGATGGACGCCTGCTCCGAAGCCTCCCCCGCCGCTTCCATGGCGGCGGCAAGACCGGGTGTACTGGTGAGCGCGCCGGTCAACAATCCGGTCGCCAACGGCGCGGGAATGCCCGCCAGCTTCACGACCAACGCGCAGACCACTCCGCCAATGAAAATCACTAAAAAGCCGAGCGCCACGTAACTCTTAGCGTTCATTTTGAAATTTCGGAAGAATTTGGGACCGGCGATAAACCCGACGGAGGTCACGAAACAAACCAGACCGATATCGCGCACCATGCTCGATACCTTGACTCCGAAATGTCCAAACACCAGCGCCACCAACAGCACGCCCGCCGTACCCAGTTCAATGCCCTTAATCGTAATGCGCCCGATCAGGTAGCCGATTACGGCAATTAGAAATACCGCAATTAAGTCGCTCATATTCGCTTATCCCTCCGCCATGGTCGTGTGCGCGTGGCGCACATAGTCTGGCAGGAGCTGCGGCGAAGGAATACCGCCGTTCAACCCCGCGTCCGCGCGTTCTGCTTCAAAGGCAAACATCGCGCTCAACGTCGCGGTACCCGGCTGCACGGATTTCGCCTTTTTCGAGGCATTCAGTCCGGCGTTTCTGCCAAATACGATGATGTCCAGCAGACTATTGCCCATCAAGCGGTTGCGTCCGTGAATACCGCCCACCACTTCGCCCGCAGCGTAGAGGTTTTCCACATCCGTCTGTCCGTCTACCGTAATCTTCAAGCCGCCGTTTTGGTAGTGCAGCGTAGGATAAACCAATATGGGTTCCACGCGTATATCGATACCGTGCTTGGCGAACATACGCATCATGGCGGGTATGCGCTTTTCAATGCTGCCCGGACCCAGCTTTGCTTCGATCATGGGCGTATCCAGCCATACCGCTTTGCCCTCCGGCGTATCAATGCCGTTGCCGCGGTCGGTGCACTCGCGAATAATGGATGCCGCGGTCACATCGCGCGTCTCCAGCGGATTCATGAATACCTCGCCATTGGCGTTCACCAGCATCGCGCCGACGGAACGCACCTTTTCGGTCACGAGCGCGCCGTAAATCTGGGCGGGAAACGCCGCGCCGGTCGGATGGTACTGCAGCGTATCGGGGTACATCAGCCTCGCGCCCGCGCGATAGCCCAGTATCAAGCCGTCCGCGGTCGCGCCGTAGTGGTTGGAGGTCGGGAATCCTTGGTAATGCAAGCGTCCCGCGCCGCCCGTCGCCAGCACCACGGTACGCGCGCGCGCGACCATCAGCTCGCGGGTTTCCATATTCATCAATACGGCGCCGCAGCAGCGTCCCGCTTCGTCCTTGATGAGCTCCACCGCGGAGGTAAAGTCCACCACGCGAATCGTCTCGCGGTTCAGCACCTCGTCGCGCAGCGTGCGCATAATTTCCGCGCCGGAGTAGTCCTTCGCGGCGTGCATTCTCTTGCGGGAGGTTCCGCCGCCGTGGGTGGTAATCATAGTGCCGTCGGGCGCTTTGTCAAATTCTACGCCGAGATTGGAGAGCCACTGTATCGCCTCGGGCGCTTCGCTCACAAGCTTCTTGAGCAGATCCTTCTGCGCGGCAAAGTGCCCTCCGCCGTACGCGTCCAGAAAATGCTGGGCGGGAGAATCGTTGGGCTTGTCCGCCGCCTGAATGCCGCCCTCCGCCATCATGGTATTGGCGTCGCCTACGCGCAATTTGGTCACCAGCAGCACGCTCGCGCCGTTGTTGTTGGCTTCAATCGCCGCCGAGCAGCCCGCGCCGCCGCCGCCGATAATGAGCACATCCGCCTCATACTCGCTTTGAGAAAGATCTACCTGGGCGTCCAACAGTCTGGGGCGACCCTCCAGCAGCGCCTTGAGCTCCAGCGGAACCTTCTGTCCCTTGTTGGGACCCACTGCGAGCGGCGCGAACTGCTCTTCGCGATAATCGGGATGATAGGTTTTCAGCAGAGCTTCCTTCTCTTCCGCGGAAAAGCGGCGGGGATCCAGCTTCATATTCTGTGCCCGCGCGGCTTCTACCTTTTTAATGGATGCCTGCATGACCGGATCTTGATACATACGCCAGCGCCTCCTTACTTTTCAATTTCGCGGTTGTTATACAGCGCCTGAATTTCCTCGAGCGGTTTGCCCATTAAATCCTCTATGAGCGATTCAAAAGCGCCTTCCTGAACCTCGCGCACACGCTCGTTCAGGTGTTCGCATTCCGGCGCTACATACTTTCCGTTCAAGCGCCGCGCCAGCATGGCGACCTGCGGATGAGAAATGCCCGCCGGACAGCGTGAAGAGCACACGCCGCACATTACGCAGTCAAAGGAAAGCTCAGCGCACTTCTCGTATTCCCCACGCTGGGCGTAGGCAATATACTGCATTACGCTCAGACCCTGCGTGCACGCCTTGGTGCAGGCATTGCAGCCTACGCAGGCGTAAATTTCGGGGTAGAGCTGCATCATAATCTGCTCCGTGGGCTTTACCTGCTCTATATCGTAGCGCTCCTTCACCAGCGGGAAGAAGGGAAGCGTGGCGACGTACATATTGTTCTCCACGCGGGTGGAACACGCCAGGCACGCCTTCAGCTCTCGATCTCCGCTGATGCGGTAAATCGTGGCGCAAGCGCCGCAAAAGCCGTTTCGGCAGCCGCAGCCGCGCACCAGCTTGTAGCCGGAATACTCCATAGCCTCCATAATGGTCAGGCTGTCCGGAACCTCGTATTTCTTTCCAAACAGATATACCGTTACCATGTTTTCCATAATGCTCTCCTCAATATTCGTCGGGAAGCTCGTCCAGCTGATCAAAGCGGAATACCGGTCCATCCTTGCAGACGTACTTGCTGCCAATGTTGCAGCGCCCGCACTTGCCCAGCGCGCACTTCATGCGCAGTTCCAGCGTGGTATAAATGCCGTCGCGGGGAAAGCCAAGCTCCATTAGTCCGCCCAAGGTGAACTTAATCATGACCGGAGGTCCGCACATCACCACCGTCATTCCCGTATCGGGAGACAGCTCCTTTACGTAATTGGGTACAAAGCCCACGTGCCCGTCCCAGTCTGGCTGTTCGCGGTCTATGGTCAAATGCACGTTGATGCCGTCCTCGCTCAGCCACTCGTTGAGAATCTCCTCGTAATCGACGAGATCTTCCTTGGAGCGCGCGCCGTATACAATATCGATCCTGCCATAGCGATCGCGGTAATGCCTGCAATAGTTAATCACCGAATGCAGCGGCGCAAGCCCTATACCGCCCGCTACAAACAGCAAATCCTTTCCCGCAAATTCCGTATCCACCGGAAATCCGTTGCCGTAAGGACCGCGTATGGTCACCTGCTGCCCGGGCGTCATGGCGTGCAGCCAGTCGGTCACGCAGCCGCACTTTTTAATGGAAAATTCTAAATACGCCTCCTCTGTGGGCGAAGAGGTAATGGAGAACAGCGCCTCCCCCACGCCCGGCACGGAGAGCATCGCGCACTGCCCGGGAATGTGCTCGAAGGGCTTTTTTCCATCCAGACCGATTACGCGAAAGGTCTTCACATCCGGTGTATCCACGCGAATGTGCGAAACCACGCCGATCATGGGAATGAGTGGATCGCGCCTCATGCCGTTCCCTCCTTCAATGCGTTGATCACCTTGACGATGTTCATGTGAATGGGGCACTTCACCAAGCAGCGTCCGCACCCTACGCAGCTGAACAAACCATCCTGATTGTCCGGATAGTATACCAGCTTATGCATGAAGCGCTGGCGGAAGCGTTCCGTCTGCGTAGGACGGGGCTGACCGGCGGACATCAGCGTAAAATCGGAATACATACAGCTATCCCAACAGCGGAAGCGCCGCACAGACCCGCCGCTCTTGAATTCCTCAATATCGTAACACTGGCAGGTGGGGCAAACGAAAGTGCACGCGCCGCACCCGAGGCACGCCTCGGAAAGCTCCGCCCATTCGGGGCGATCAAACAAAGCCTTTGTCTTGCCCGCGCCCACATGATCGAGCGACAAATCCTTTAGCGGCAAGCGCTTCAAAACCGCCTGAATATCTTCTTCCACGCGCTTTGCTCGCGCTTCCTCGCCCTCCTCCAGCAGGGAAAGCGCTTCCGTAAGCGCGCGCCCCTTGTCGGTATTGGGCTGCCAGTAGAGATTTTCCGCATCCATCCAGCAGGTCACATCCCCCGCGGGACGGCTGGGATCAATGCCGAAGCTCTGGCAAAAGCAGGTGGTTTCCGGGCGATTGCAGGCGAGCGTCACCACCGTCGCCGCCGCGCGGCGGTCGGCGTAAAACGTATCCACCGGCTCGGCGAGAAACACGCGATCCAGTATGTCAAAACTGCGCGCGTCGCAGCCGCGAACGCCAAACAGCGTAAAGGGCTGCACCTCATCGCGCGTATCCATTAGTTCAATGCCCTGCTCGGATACCTTAAATCCTACCAGATTTTCCACCTGCGGAAAGAACGCGTCCTTCGCGCTTCTGGAGGTCTTGAGCCCCGTATAGAGCTTCGCCTCCGCGCTCCATGGTCTAAACTCCGCGTCTCCATTCTCCAGTTGCTGGGGAATCAATAGCGTCTGCCGCGCCGAAATGGCGGCAAACAATTCGTCCAATCGATTCAAAGCGATTTGTTTCACGCGCGTTCACCCCCTCTTACGTGAACGATGGAGGGCTCGCAATCGCCCGTTTGGAAATTCAGCAGCGCGGGGCGAGTGTCGAAATCCGCGCCCGCCTGATATTCGCCGTACAGCTCGTTAATATCCTTAATGAACTTGCGATTGAGCAGGTGCAGCGGTATGCGCTGCGGACATACGCGCGTGCATTCGCCGCAGTCGGTACAGCGGGAAGCGACATGGAACGCGCGAATAATATGGAACATATTTTCCTCAAACGAATCCGCCGCGGCCTTATTGCGAATGCCAGAATCCGGATTATCGAATACGCACTTTTCGCAGCTGCACGCGGGACAGACATTGCGGCAGGCGTTGCAGCGAATGCAGCGGGAAAGCTCGTTCTGCCAAAATGCGAAGCGATCTTCGGGCGTCATTTTTTCCAGACGCGCCACTTCGTCAAACCGACCGCTATCGGCAACCTCATCGCCCTGCTCGCCCAGCAATTCGTCGTACGTTACAATCCTTTTGCTCTTGCAGTGCTCGCACTTGGAAAGCAGCGCGTCCTTTCGCGCGATTACAGTATCGCCGTAGAGCGTATGCACCTTGAGCGCGTCGCCCTCCTCCTCAAAGGACAGCACGCCCTCGATGCCCGCCTTCATCAGCGCGTCGTAACCGCACATTCCTTCGCAGGCAACGCCCACAATATACACCTTTTCGCGGTGAATGCGGTGTTCCTTAATGAGCTGCACCAACGAATAGGAATCGCACGGCTTCAGAAATACCGCCGTAACGCCCTCCGCGCGATCGAGCGCGATCAGATACTTGGAAAGGTTCGCGCCGCAAAACGCGTCGAACACGAAATCCCGCTCAACCTCTTCCGCAGAAGCAAACACCCCGGGGGTCGGATCGTAGAAGGTTTCGCCCCTGCGCCAGCCCAGTACGCGATCCGCCTTGCCGCCGGTCAGAAGCTCCAGTGCCTTTTGCTTTACGCCTTGCATCTTAGATCCTCCAATCTGCGGTTCTCGCCCAGCGCGGTCACAGTTGCGACAAATTCATTCATGGTTGCGGCAAACTTCGCGCCCTCCGCGGCGGATACCCACTCCACGCGGGTCCTATCGCGTTCAATGCCCAAATAATCCAGCATGGAAAACAGCAGCGTCATGCGTCTACGCGCGTAGTAATTGCCGGTGGTATAGTGGCAGTCGCCCGGGTGACAGCCGCACAGTATCACGCCGTCCGCGCCGCGCTGAAACGCGCGCAGCACGAACATGGGGTTCAATCGGCAGGAACAGGGAATGCGAATAATTTTCACATTCGCAGGATATTGCAATCGGTTCGTACCGCTCAAATCCGCGCCGGCATAGCTGCACCAGTTGCAGCAGAAGGCGACGATGGTGGGTTTCCAATCGGTTTTCACAGACATATCGCATCCACCTCCGCCATAATTTGCCGGTTCGAGAATCCCTTCAGGTCCATGCAGCCGGAGGGACAGGCGACGGTACACGCGCCGCAGCCCTGACAGACCGCCGGATTCACCTGCGCCACCCTGCGAACCAGCGTGGTACGGTTGGGTCCTCTGAATTCCTTGTCGATATAGGTAATCGCGCCGTAGGGACAGACCTTTTCGCAGCTGGAACAGCCGTTGCACATGAGCTCATCGGGCTGCGCCACGCATGGATTGCATACGATGTGCGGCTTGTTCAACAGTCCGATCACCTTTGCGGCGCACGCAGACGCCTGCGCGACCGTTTCCGGAATGTCTTTGGGGCCCTGACAGCAGCCGGAAAGGAACACGCCCGCCGTGGGACTCTCCACGGGTCGCAGCTTGGGATGCGCCTCCGTAAAGAAATCGTTGGTATCCATGGAGGCGGTCAGCTTAGTCGCCAACGGACGCGCGCTCGCATCCGGCTCGATGGCGGCGGCGAGCACCACCATATCCGCGTCAATGTGGAGCTGACGGTTGTCCAGCAGGTCGGAAGCCTGCACCTTTAGCTTGCCGTTTTCCGGCACCACCTTGCCGACCATTCCCTTGATGTAGTGCACGCCGTA
>JAFUAR010000308.1 GCA_017460585.1 Clostridia bacterium | reverse complement strand
TGACTTTCAGTCAAAACCGCGGACGAAGGCGCAAAACCAAGGGTTTTGCGGTCGGTTTTGCCGACTGTCCCGGTCGATTCAAAGAATCGAGCGGGACACCGCCGAATTGAAAATTTGAGCGCCGCGCCGCGGGCGGGGACGTGTCCCCCGCCACAACCTGTTCAGCCGTAGGCGGAACAGTACCAATATTAGAGCTTGAGCAAAGTATCGAGGCTGACCTTGCAGCTGTCGATGGGCGGCAGGGTGTACTCCTCCTGCTCGATGATGAAGTGCTCCGTGCCGATTTCCTGACCCAAGCGCACAATCGCGTCGAAATCCAATACGCCCGCGCCCAGCTCCACGTTCGCCTTGCGGTCGGGTCCCAGCTCCTTTAGGTGCATGAGCGGCTGGCGACCGGCGTATTTGCGAATGTAGCGCAGCGGATCGTAGCCCGCGTAAGCAACCCAGAACACGTCGAACTCCATGAAGATTTCGGGATCCACGTGGCTCAGCACGGTGTCCATCAGCACCTCGCCGCCATCCACCACGAACTCGTGCGCGTGGTTATGGTAGCCCAGCTTCAAGCCGTGGGGCTTGAGCTTGGCGTAGGTCTCGTTCATGGTTTCGGCAAAGCGCAGCGCGTCGTCGTGCGTCGCCATGGTCTGCCACGGGCATACCAAATAGGGGTTGCCCACCGCGAGATTCATTTCAATTTCCGCGTCCAGCTCCGCATCGGTCTTGGGCAGCCCGCCAGTGTGCGAGCCGTAGGCGGTCAGTCCGTTGTCCTTCAAAAGCTGCGCCATTTCGGCGGGCTTCAATCCGCCGTAGCCGGCGAACTCCACGCCCTTATAGCCCATTTCCGCCACCTTGGCAACGGTGCCCTTGAAATCCGCCTGCATCGCGTCGCGCAGGGAATACAGCTGCAATCCGACATTCTGAATCAACATGGTATTTACTCCTTCCAGTCGATAATGACGCCCAGATAGGCGTTGCGATCCTCATGAAGCTTGAGATAAACCTCGGTGGCCTCCTCGGGAGAAACCACATGGGAAACCAGCTCATTGGTTTTGAGCAAGCCCTTCTGAATTAAATCGAAGCACACATAGGTGTTGCGCTCGATGGAGTGCTTTACGAAGCGATCCGCGCTCAGCGGCAGGCGCCATTCGTGCGCGCCCTTGAAGGTGACGCAGCCCAGCTCGTTCAAGTGGCTGTAGCGGAATACATCCGCCAAGTTCGCCTGATAATTGCCGCGCGGCGTGCCCAAGAAGATGATTTCGCCCTGATAGCCCACGTACTTCAAGCAGGTCTCGCCGCAGGCGGGAATGCCGGTGGCCTCGATTACGGTGTTGCACTTGGCGCCCTTGCCAATTTCCGCCACCGCCGCCTCGGCTTCCTCGGGCGCTACCGCCGCGTCAATGCCCACCTTGCGCGCCAGCGCGCGGCGATGCTCCGCGGGATCCACGCCGATGACCGTCGCGCCCGACAGCTTCGCCAGCTGCGCCGCCATAATGCCGACCAGACCCAAGCCGGATACCAGCACCACGTCGCCCAGCTGAATGTTGGAAACGCGAATGGCGGTAAAGGCGATGGTCGCCATGCGCACCATGGGAATGGTGGTGAGCTCCACACCGGCGGGCACCTTGGCGATGAGGTTGTAATCGTTGGCGCTGGTCAGCTGGTAGCGGGTGTGCATACCATAGTGGAATACCATATCGCCGGGCTTTGCGTCCGTGCCCTCGCCCGCCTCCAACACCTTGGAAACGCAGCAGTAGCCGGGCACTGCGGGCATTTTGAACCACTCCTCGCCGCCGGACAAGCAAGCCAGCTCCGTGCCGGTGGAAATGAGCGAATACTGGGTTTCGACCAGCAGCTCGCCCGCCGCGGGCTTCAAATCCACTTCCTCGCGCTTGAGCGATACCTTCCAAGGCGCTTCAAACAATATGGTGCGATTGTTCATTGGAACATTCCTCCTGTACCTTTCCTGATTGGCCGAAACGCTTTCAGCCTTTTTATAAATCTATTTTACACCGAAGCACGCGAAAACTCCATATGTTTACAAAAACATTATTTGGAAGCCTCCAGCCTGCGAATCGGCGCAATTCGATCAAACGCCATGGGGTACACGGCAAAATCGATCGCCGCGATCAGCGCGTAGCGCGCCGTGCGCACAAGCAGCGCCGCGGTGGTCCCTCCGGCGAGGAACGCCGCGGAAAACGGGCGCTTGAGCAGCGCGTTCAGCACGAAGAACAGCGCCGCGCCGCCCGCCACGCGCAAAAGCACGCGCAGGGGGTGCCTCGTATTGGAAAAGCGCACGTATCGCTCCTCGATTACGGAACCCACAATAAAGCCGACCAGCAGCCCCAAACCCGTAAAGTAGTCCGCGCTGCGGCAAAAGAATATACCGGGCAGCGCGGTGAGCAGCAGAACGCCGTAAAAGGAAAAATCGCTCTGAATGCGCCTGCGCAGCAGCGGCACTATCCATATAGCGAGCGCGCCGAACAACCAGCCCACCAGCACATCCGTGGGGTAGTGCGCGCCCACCACCACGCGCGAAAAGCCCACCAGCAGCGGCAGCGCGACCGCCAGCGCGGTGAGCGCCTTGTTTTTCCGGTAGCGCGCCAGCGAGCCGAACAGCCCCGCCGCGCAGGTGGAGTGCCCGCTGGGGAAGGAATAGCCCTGCGCGGATATATCGTATATATCCGCCTCCGGCTCCACCACGCGCAGTATGCGAATGCCCTCGTGGTCAAAGTAGGGGCGCCTGCGCATGGCGATGTTCTTCGCCATGGGGTTCCATATGGTGCCCATGAGCACGTTCAGCCCCACATATTTTCCATAGCGCTTGTCGATTCCCCAATAGAGCAAGCCCAGCACCAGCACCATGAACAGCTCCTCGCCGAACATGGAAAAAAAGGAAATGACCGAAATTCCCGCCGCGGGAATGTGGGTCTGCAAAAATTCCATGAGGGAGACCTCCCATGGGAAGGAAAACGCGTTTCCCGTAAGCGGCATATCCGCCCGCCTCGCTTTCATAGGGCAAAGCGCAATTGGCTCCCGCGCCCAAGCGGCGTGAAGAAGCAATGGAGCCTTGCCAATAATATGCCTTTATTATACCCCGTTTCGCCCGCCTTCGCCAGCCCCCGCGCGTTTTCAAAAGGAATTTCATTTTCTTTTTCAATCACTGTTCGCCCAAGGGCTGTCAAAGGACATATCTCCCCGTCCGCAACCTGTGCAGCCGTATACGAGGTAGCAACTTTTTTTATTTTCAAGCTTTCTTTAAGCTTTGCCAAGTATACTAAACCCGTCCTTAAGGAAAGCAAATATCGACTTCAGTTTAGAAAGGCAGGTTATTTCCATGAAGAAATTTTTCGCTTTTGTATTGACCGCAGCACTCGTATTGACCGCCATGACCGCCGCGCTGGCGGAGGGCGGCAGACCCGCGATGGGGCAAATGCCCAACGGCAACCGGCAAGCGCAGATGGGGCGCGGACCCCAAGGCGTTCCCCCGCAGATGAACGGACAGCGCCCGAACGATCGCAACCGCTCCGACGCAAACGGCGAACGCCCCGAACTCCCGCAGGACGGAAACGCCCCTTCGGACGGACAGCTTCCGCAGTTCCCGCAGGATGGAAACGCCCCCTCTGACGAACAGCTCCCCCAGTTCCCGCAAGACGGCGACACATCTACTGACGGACAACTCCCCCAGCGTCCGCAGGATGACGATGCATCTACTGACGGACAGCTCCCCCAGCGTCCGCAGGGCGGCGAAATGCCCGCCGATGGTAGAATGAACAAAGGCATAAAGGCGCAAAAGCGCATCGATTTCGACAGCCTGCTGCAGCAGGACGTCATCTCGCAGGAGACCTACGACGCCATCGAGGCGTATTTGAAGGATCGCACGCCCGTCCACGGACAAACCTCCGAACTTCCGCAGGATGATCACACGCCCGCCGACGGACAAACTCCCGAGCTTCCGCAGGATAGCGACACGCCGATCGATCCGCTTCTGGACGAGCTGGTGAAGGCGGAAATCATCACCGCGGAAATCGCCGACGCCATCGAGGCGGCGATTCAGTAAATTCCCTCTTTTCCCCATTTGGGCTGCCGTGCATAACGCGGCAGCCCTTCATCTGTGGACAAAATCAGCAGAATGGCAAAGCGCTCGGTAAGCCTGCGCGCCAAGGAAGCAAGAAACCCGTCTATGGGGCGAGTTTTATGCGGGTGCGGGCTAAATCCGCGCTCTGTAGACTTCTGTGCGATGCGCGGCATCCCTTCCATTTCTTCATCTCCCGCGGACAACTTTCTATTTACAAAATCGATCCTGACGGCGTATAATGGCGATACACGAGGAGGTGCGTGAATATGCGATTTGGAGCTTGTTTGAACACTTTATATCTGGAGCTTCCTTGGCTGGAGCGCTTTACCGCGGCGGCACGAGACGGCTTTGACGCGGTAGAATTCTGGGATTGGCGCACGCTCGATCTGGACGCCACCGCCGCCGCCATAGACCGCGCGGGCATCGCGCTGAGCGGCTTTAACGGCGACGCGGATTATTCGCCCGTGGACCCGACGCACAAGCAGGCGTACCTGACTGATCTGCGCGCCTCGCTGCAGGCGGCGAAGCGTCTGGGCGCGTCCTCGGTCACCATTCATTCCAACGCGCTGGGCGAGGGCGGCGTTGTGGTGCGCGATTACCGCGAATTGAGCCATACCGTCAAGCTGGGCGCCATGCTGGATACCCTAAAGGCGTCCGCCGAGCTGGCGGAGCGCTTCGACGTTCAGCTCAATTTGGAAGCGCTCAACACACACGTGGATCACGTGGGGAACTTCCTCGCCTCCACGCAGATGTCCGCCGAGATCGTCCGCCTGGTCGGTTCGCCGAAGCTGCGCATATTGCAGGATATTTACCATATGCAAATCAACGAGGGCAACCTCTGCGCCAACATCGCCGCCGCCATCGATGTGATCGGTCACGTACACATTGCCGATGTACCCGGGCGGCACGAGCCCGGCACGGGCGAAATTCACTACGCCAACGTGATCAAGGCGCTGGCGCGCGGCGGCTATACGGGCATTATCGGCTGCGAGCTGTTCCCCGCCACGGATACCGCGGCGGCGGTGCGCGCGATTATGGCGCTCAAGCAGGCGGCGGAATAAACTGTCCATTTTGGGAAACGCGGATTGGATCTGCGCTTCTATAGAGGGGGAAAATGAATATGTCGACTTATCAAGTACGCAAAACGCCCGGCGATACCGACTGGTTTCGCCACGACCGCTTCGGTATGTTCATTCACTGGGGACTGTATTCCATGCCCGCCCGCCACGAGTGGGTCAAGAACAAGGAATGCATCCCAGAAGCCAAGTACGACCAGTACTTCAAGTATTTTAACCCCGACCTGTATGATGCGCGCGAATGGGCGCGCCAAGCCAAGGCGGCGGGCATGAAGTACGCCGTGCTGACCACCAAGCACCACGAGGGCTTTTGTATGTGGGATACCCAGTATTCCGACTACAAGTGCACCAACACCCCCGCCGGTCGCGATTTGGTGCGCGAGTACGTAGACGCCTTCCGCGCCGAGGGGCTCAAGGTGGGTTTCTACTACTCCCTGCTGGATTGGCACCACCCGCAGTTCCCCATCGATATGTACCACCCGCGCCGCAACGATCCGGACGCATTCGAGCAGAATCAGGGGCGCGACGTACGCGTATACGCCGAATATATGCGCAATCAGGTGACCGAGCTATTGAGCAATTACGGCAGGATTGACGTGCTGTGGTTCGACTTCTCCTATTCCGACTACAACGGCACGGGAGAGCGCGCGTGGATGAAGGGCAAGGGCAAGTACGACTGGGAGGCGGAGGAGCTCATCGCGCTGGCGCGCAGGCTGCAGCCCGGCATCATCATCGATAACCGCACCGAGCTCGAGCAGGATCTCTGGACGCCGGAGCAGTTCCAGCCGCAGGACTGGGTGCGCCACAGCGAAACCGGCGAATACGTCACCTGGGAGGCTTGCCAAACCTTCTCCGGTTCGTGGGGCTATTACCGCGACGAGCAAACCTGGAAGAGCCCCGAAATGC
This sequence comes from Clostridia bacterium, assembly GCA_017460585.1. Classification (GTDB taxonomy): domain Bacteria; phylum Bacillota; class Clostridia; order Christensenellales; family Aristaeellaceae; genus Faecivicinus. Next base: position 1,216 of record JAFUAR010000308.1, on the reverse strand, counting down.
TCATTCGCATGCTGATCAACACCGTGTCCGAGGGCGGCAACCTGCTCATGAACGTGGGTCCCACCTCGCGCGGCGTGTTTGATTCCCGCGCCGAGAACGCGCTCAAGGTATACGCGGACTGGATGCGCTTAAACAGCCGCTCCATCTACGGCTGCACCAAGGCGGAGCCGGAATTTACCGCGCCGGCGGACTGCCGCCTGACCCAGAGCGAGGATGGCAAGCGCCTGTACGTGCACCTGTTCGCCTATCCCTTCGCCCACCTGCACATCAAGGGGCTGGCGGGGCGCGTGGATTACGCCCAGTTCCTGCACGACGGCAGCGAGCTGCTCTACACCGAGGGGCGCGAGGTGCGCATTGGCGACGCCAACAGCGAGGACGACTCTCTGCTGGTTATTCACCTGCCCGCCGTAAAGCCGGATACGCTCGTGCCGGTCATCGAGCTTTTCTTAAAGGATTAATTGATCTTCACTTCCGTTGAAAGCCGCGGGTATAGGCGCCCGCGGCTTTCGTCTATATCCAGCCATAGGCAATTTCAATATCTCACATCGGGTTTTGAGGGCGAATGCGCGCTTTTTTACGCGCGAAATTTATATAGGCGGAGTATAATGGCGCAAAAGCGGTGAAAGGAAGTATGCAATATGTCGTCCATAGAGCGCGTACGCGCGTTTTTGAAGGAAAAGGGGTTTGACCAGAAAATACAGGAATTCGACGTATCCAGCGCCACGGTAGAGCTGGCGGCGCAGGCGCTCGGCGTAGAGGGCGCGCGCATCGCCAAATCGCTCACATTCCATATGGAGGGCGGCGCGCTCATGGTGGTGGCGGCGGGCGACGCGAAGATCGACAACGCCCGCTTTAAGGCAACGTTTCACATGAAGGCGAAAATGCTCAGTCCGGACGAGGCGGTCGCCCTGGTGGGGCACGCCGTGGGCGGCGTATGTCCGTTTGCGGTGAACGAGGGCGTGCGCATCTGTTTGGATGAATCGCTCAAACGCTTTTCCACCGTATTTCCCGCCTGTGGCAGCGCCAACAGCGCCATAGAGCTCACCATACCCGAATTGGAGGCGCTTTCCGGCGGCGAATGGGTAGACGTATGCAAGGCGTGGCGGGAAGGCGAATAAATATTGATCCCCTATTTTCCGAACTCCAAGCAGGAAAATATAAATAATGTTCGTAAGTTTTACAAGTGAAATCCATTAGCGATAACCTTTGCCTCTTA
>JAFUAR010000307.1 GCA_017460585.1 Clostridia bacterium | reverse complement strand
CTGAAACAGCTTGCGCGGGCAACGCCTTTATGATACCATGAATATAACAATCGTATTTATTCGAGCGGAGGTTCCTGTTTCATGCGTACGTTTCGCGTCAATATTGATGGCTCTGAACAGTTGGAATATACATGGGAAAATATGCCTGTTCGAATCAGTTCCGATCGGCTTTCCATATTTCAAAACTATGCCGCCGCTTGTCACTGGCATGAGGATTTTGAAGTGCTGATTGCGACGGACGGCGAGATGGATTATTTCGTAAACGGACAGACGCTGCATCTGCAAAAAGGGGAGGGCGTATTCGTCAACGCCCGCAGATTGCATTATGGGTATTCCAGAACGCACAGGGATTGCGGCTTTCGCTTTATGGTATTTCATCCTCGTCTGTTTGGAACGCTGCAACCGATTGCCCGGCAGCTCGAGGCGTTTGCGGCGGATGATTCAATGAACGCCTGCAAGCTTGGCGCGGCTTCCGAGGCGGTATTTTGTTTCCAAAGAATGTATGAAAGCGCAAAAGCGGGCGACGCGATGGGTACGCTCGCGCAATGCGCGGAATTGATCCATATGCTTCATTTGCAAATGACCAGCGAGGGCGCGCGAGAGGACGCGGACTGGTCTATATTGCGCAAAATGACGGGGTATATTCAAAATCACTATCAGGAGCGAGTCACGCTTGAGCAGATTGCGGCGTCGGGCGCGGTATGCCGCAATCGCTGCTGCGTATTGTTTCGCCAGAGATTGAGCGCGTCGCCCATGGAATACGTCGCCCGCTTTCGTTTAGAGCAGGCGTGCGCGCTGTTGCGCGGCGGCGCGAACGTGACCGAGGCGGCGCTTTCCTCAGGGTTTCACGGTGCGAGTTATTTCGCCGAGGTGTTCCGCTCCGTATATCATATGACGCCGAGGGAATACCAGAAGCGCGTGCGCATAGAAGAAATGCAATAAGCGAAATACGATTGTTATTGCATTAGCGCCTATCGTTGTGGAATACGTTTCCTTCAATTCATAAAATGAAAATACGTTTAATGAACGAGGGAGGAAACGACAATGACGGAACAGCAGCGCATGGAGCGCATTGCGAACGGCTACCTATGGGAGGATACGGATGAATATCTGGCGCATCAAGCACGGGTAAAAGATATTATGTATGCGTTTAATAGCTCCAAACCCAGCGAGGTGGAGAAGCGAAAAAAGTGGATTCAGGAAATGTTCGGCGCGGTGGGCGAGAATGTTTGGATCAATCAGCCGCTCACCTTGGCGGTTGGCTCTACTGTGTCCATTGGCGAAGGCACGTATATCAATTCCGGACTTACGCTGATTGATGATTACAATATTACCATCGGCAAGGGATGTCTGTTCGGTACCAATGTAACGCTGTGCACTACGGGTCATCCCATCGATCCGGAGAAACGTGCGGAAGGCAGTATGTACTCCTTCCCAATTGCCATTGGCGACGGCGCGTGGATTGGCGCGGGCGCGATTGTGTTGCCTGGCGTGACCATTGGACGCTACGCGGTGATCGGCGCAGGCAGCGTGGTGAACAAGGATATTCCGGATTATACTGTTGCGGTGGGCAACCCATGTAAGCCGCTGCGAAAAATCAACGATCACGATAAGGAGTATTATTGGAAAGATCGCCGGTTCGATGAGCAACCGCAATAAGTATGAAAAGAGGGGAGCGCTTAGCGCTCCCCTAAATAGGCTTCAATCTTCTTGAAACTGTCTTCACTTACCGCGTGCTCCAGCGAACAGGCTTCATGCTCGGCGACGCCTTCCTCAACGCCGGCGCTTTGCAGCAGCTTTTTAAAGTAGACGTGTCTGCGATATATGCGTTCGGCAATTTCGCGACCCGCTTCGGTCAGCAGAATGCGCTTATCGCTCTCCATTTCGATAAGCCCTGCCTCGCGCAGGTTCACCATTGCCACGCTAACGGAAGGCTTGCTGATTTCAAGCTGATCGGCAATATCCACCGAACGGCACAGTCCCTTGCGCTGCGTAATGCGCAGAATCGCCTCCAGATAATCCTCGCGGGATTCGTTGTGTCTCTCCTGAGGCTTCAAGCGTTTTCCTCCTTCCAATTCAAATGGCGCTTTAACCCCTCCAATTTAGGTCAAAGCGGATCTCCCAATATTCTATTTCAACATAAACTCTGCTACTATTCGACGTATTTTATGAAAATCCTTTTTTCGCAAAGAATTAATTTGAAAAAATATAATTGAAGGCAAACAATAAAATACCGGCGGGATCGATCATTCGATCTCGCCGATACTGTACCGTTACGTTTATAGCCGCCCGTTGCTGGTGTAAAATGCGTAACCTCCTACCGAGGCAATGCGCGTCTTTTCGCTGTAGGGTTCCGCGGCGCCGATGGATTGATAGTACAGCGCGCTTCGATCCAGCGTGCGCGTGCCGGAAAGCACGGCGTGCGCCGCCTGCAGGCAGTCGTCATCGTAACGGTTGCCCTGCGGGAACTGCATTTGCTCGGTGAGTACTTCGGTTAATGAATCGCCAAACCACGCGCTGTCCACGCGATTCATCACGACTGTGCCGATGGCGAGCTTGGTATCGTAGCTCTCGTCTCGTGCCAGCGCGTATATGGTTCTGGCAAGGAGTATGGCATCCTGATCTTCGGTGTAGCTGACCGTGGGAAGCCAAGCGATGGAGAGTGCGAGCAGCAATGCCAGCGGCAGCCAAAATCTTCGCATACGCATCCCACCCTTCCCGTTGTGTTGTCGATATTATAATCGAGAGGGGAATGAATATCAATAGTTTTGTAATAGATTTGAAATAATTGCCTACATCTTCGAAATATTGCCGCATTATTCCCACAATATAATCGCCTCTTCATGGAAGTGGATTGTTCTTTTTCGGCGGTAAATAAGCAAGCTAAGACAAAAACAGCCAACGAAAGACGATGAAACCCATGCGCTGTATGCACTTATAGGAAGAATTGATGCGCAGTTACTTTTGAACTTTTGCAAGGAATGAATATGATCGTCTGTACGCTCGGTGAAAAGAAATACACTGTGGACTTCGTTTCCTGCAGAACCCAACGCAAAATGGAACCCGCTTGCAAATTGTACGGCACTGCGCCTGTCCTATGACGCGACAGAGGCAAGGATGTCTCATGAGCAGCTGACTGTGACTGACGCTCTGGGCACCATGGTGAAGTGGTTCTGCATCCTGTTTGGTAACCAGTTCACACCGGATGAGGTTTACGACAACTATCCCGCTGACCGTCTGATGTATGACATCGCACTGGCATTGATGGCGGTGCAGACTCAGACGATGGAGGGGCTAGATACTTTCCCTACGATTCCGGCTGTGCAGGAAACGGAGCAGATTTTGGCGGAGGCGGAGAATCCGGAAGTGACGATTCCGCAGGAAGCCTGACCCTGCCGGAATACATCTATGCCACCTACAGCGAACTGATGAAGAACGGCTGGCGTATGAAGGAAATTGATGAAATGGATATGCGGGGCTTCCTGCGCCTGTGAGCTTGGGATGCGACAAGGGCGCAGGAAAGGAAAAAGCCCCGGCAGCGCTTCATTGATGAAGTCTGGCCGGGGGTGAAGCCGGGATAAACTGGAATTTGTTACTAATGAATAGATCTCTCATTTCATCTTTTTCTGAAATGAAGAAGCGAAAGAATTCCAACAGGCAGAAAATATACACACCACGCAACAAGAGCGAGCCTTCCGCCGATATTATCACCGTCAGATGACATCTTTGAGAACATTCCTGTCATCGGCATGAAAGTACAACTAAGGAAGAACACTCCATGTATCATCATCAATGCTTTGAGCCACTTGTCCGTCTGGCTCTTTGCTTTCATTGAAAGACCAGTAAAGAAAGTCGAAAGAGCCATTATGCCATAACCCAACAGGTCATAGTTGAAGATAAGTCCAAACTTATTGAATTCGATTAGCTTTGCTGCCTGTTCGGTCAGTTGTTCGTTGTTTACTGTAGTCAGCTGTGCAAAGTATACGAGCATGATAAACATGCAGTACACCGCCGCAAAGACCATACCACTATTCGCAGCGACTTTTCGGTCGCTTTCGCACTCGTAGTGAAGGCCCGCCGTCATCATGATAAACCCTATCGGCAAAATAAGGCAGACAAAGAAACTGCCCATAGCGAAATTGATAATCTGAAAAAAAGCAAACAGCGAAACTGTCACTGTTACAATCACTGAGCCTACTTTTGGTATCATCTTGTTCAAATCCATTGACTCTTTCTCCTGCAAATCCCGAGTTGTCGAGTCGAAGCTCCTGACCAGTATTCTACCATCCTTACCAAATTTCCTGCAATCAAAGCGAGGTGAACTTTATGGCTGAAACCCTGCGCGAACTGGTGGTCGCGCTGTCGCTGGACTCCAGCAATTTCTCGCGCAATATGCGCACCATCAACCAGCAAATCAAGGAAGCTGAGTCCACCTTCCGTCTGGCTGGCGCTGGCGTTCAGAATTATGAAAGGATCATTGCGGGCGCGGAATAGAGATGATACACAGAGAAGATGATCAACCAACCATATAGCAACAGAAGATTCGTCAAACCAAACGCGCTATGCTCCCTAGGGAGCAGCTCCGTGAAAAAGTCTATGAGTGGGCATTTATCGGCATTGCTTTCGCCAGATTAATGCAACTTTGCTTTCGTCAAAGTGAATGCAACAATCTTTCACTTTGGTTCGTTCTTTTTTCTTGACAATTCGAACGGATCAATTTATAATAATCATCGACCGCTAACATTGATTACTAACATAATAACGGAGTACTCATGCCAAAGGATAAGACGGAAAGTCACAACCGCATTATTCCCGCTGCAAAGCAGGAGTTTTTGGAAAAGGGTTTTCAAAACGCGTCTACGCGCGCAATCGCCGCGCGGGCGGGCATCACCTCAGGCGGACTGTACCGCCACTTTAAGGACAAGGAGGATATGTTTTCCGCTTTGGTGGAGCCTGCGATTGCGCAAATGAATGCGTGGATGGGCACTCATGTGCGACGCGGATACGAGGGCGCGCTCACCGGCGATTACGGTGCGATGTGGCAGGATTCCGAAATCGACATGATTCGCGAGGTCGTTTACCCCAACATGGACGCATTTCGCTTGATTTTGTGCTGTGCGCAGGGAACGCGGTATGAGCGCTTTATTGACGAGCTGGTTGAGGAGCATCAAACCATTATGTTGGATGTGTTTGACCGGCTGCGGGCAAATGGCGTTCCGGTGAAGGATATTAGCGCCGAGGAGCTGCATATTTTGATGAGCGCCTATACCACGGCAATGTTCGAACCGATCGTTCACAATTATCCTTTGGATAAAGCCATGCACCACTTAAAGACCATCGAGGCGTTTTTTCTGCCCGGATGGCACGATTTAATGGGCTGTTGAAAGGGAGTCGACAATGCAAATTTTGCAGATATTGCATATGCTTTTATGAAAAGACCTTCGGGTCTTTTTTATTTTGTCAGTAATCAATGAAATGATTTTGTCAGCGGTCAAATGAAGCTGCTTGACAGCATAAAATAAGGAGGTCTGATGATGAAGAAAAGGAAACCCTCAGCGCTCAATCAAGCGTTGGAATTTGCAGGATCGCGGCGATATTTGAGCTATCTATCGTGGGTACTCTCGGGGGTAAGCGCGATATTGTCCATATTGCCATTCGTGGAGCTGTTTTTGATTTTGAGCGAGGTGATGAAGGTCGCTCCCAATTTTTCGCAGGCGACGGGCATTGTGCGCCGAGGATGGCTGGCGGTATTGTTTGCGCTTTTATCCATGCTGATCTATTTTGCGGGGTTAATGTGCGCCCATCTCTCTGCGTTTCGCGCGGCGGGCAATATGAAGCGGGCGCTACTTCAGCATATCGCCAAGCTGCCCGTGGGCTTTGCCGACGAGATTGGTTCCGGCAGGCTGCGCCGAGTGGTGCTGGATTCCACCGCGGATACGGAAACCATGCTTGCCCACAACCTGCCTGACATGGTGCAGGCAATTGTAACGCCCATCTGTATGATCGCAATGCTATTTATATACGATTGGCGCTTTGGCATAGCTTGCATACTGCCAATGCTGATCGGTTTCTGCATGATGTTCCAAATGGCTGGACCTGCCATGAAGGAAGATATGAAGCAGTACCAAAACGCGCTGGAGGATATGAGCAACGAAGCGGTGGAATATGTCCGCGGCATTCCTGTAGTTAAGACTTTTGGTCAAACCGTGTTTTCCTTTCACCGGTTTCAGGAATCCATTGATCGCTACAGCAAGTTCTGCATTCGTTATACGCAAAGGTGCAGAAAATCAATGCTGCTGTATACGCTGTTTATTCACTCTGCGTTTGCGTTTTTAATTGCATTGGCGCTGTGGCTGGTTAAAGGGGCGGGTGCTGCGCAGGATATTCTCCTTCATTTTCTGTTTTACGCAATGCTTACGCCGGTGATTGCCACGACCATGAATAGGGTAATGTTCATGTCGGAAAACAATATGCGCTTGAGCGACGCGATTGCCCGCGTGAATGAAATATTGGATATGGAGCCGCTGCCAGAGCCCCAATTGCCTCGAAAACCGCAAGACTCCTCTGTGGCGCTTCGCGATGTAACCTATCGCTATTCACAAAGCGCGAAGGATGCGGTCAGTCATATTACTATGAATGTAGAACCCCACCAGATCGTCGCGCTGGTCGGTCCCTCCGGAAGCGGCAAGACGACGGTTGCCGGCTTGCTTTCGCGCTTTTTTGATCCTATAGAAGGCAGTGTGGAGATTGGCGGCGTAGATGTACGCCATATTGACCAAGCTGAGCGAATGAATACGATATCTTATGTATTCCTGGATAGCAGACTGCTCAAGCGTTCGATTGCAGAAAATCTGCGCGTCGCTAAACCCGATGCGAGCGATGCGGAGCTGAATGCTGCGCTCCATGCCGCGCAGTGCGACGATATTATCGAGCGGCTGCCTCAGGGGATTCATACGGTGCTGGGCAGCGAGGGTACGTATCTCTCCGGCGGCGAACAGCAGCGTATTGCCATTGCCAGAGCCATGCTCAAAGGCGCGCCGGTGGTGCTGCTGGATGAAGCGACCGCCTTTGCAGACCCGGAAAACGAAGCGCTGGTGCAAAAGGCGTTCCGCGAACTCGCAAAATCCTCTACCGTCATTATGATCGCACACCGCCTTTCCTCCGTGCGCGGAGCGGACCGAATTTATGTACTGGATCAAGGCAAGATCGTACAGGAGGGAACGCACGATTCGCTTGTTGCCCAAGAGGGCTTGTATAGATCCATGTGGGAGGAATATCAAAAGGCGATTCGTTGGAAAGTAGGTGACGCGGCATGATGCATTATTTTAGAAGAAAGTTCGCGCTGTCCGAACGAGGCGCAAAGGATATGGTCATCGCGGTTCTAGCGGTAACGGCTGCGGATCTCGCGCTGATGTTCCCTGTTTCATTGCTGTATGTATTTACGGGAGATGTTTTGAGCGGCGCGCTGCGGGAAGTATTATATTGGGCATGCATTGCGATCTGCTTAGCGCTCATATTCTTAACCGCGCTGTGGCAGTACAACGCCACATTTTTTACCACGTATATTGAATCCGGAACGCGTAGAATTGGACTGGCGGAAAAGCTGCGCAAGCTTCCGCTGTCGTTCTTTGCCAGACGGGATCTGAGCGATTTGACGAGCGCGATTATGGGAGATTCCGAGGCGTTGGAGCACGCCGGTTCGCACCAAATTCCGCAGTTCTACGGCAGTATACTTTCTACGGTTATTATGTGCGTAGGGTTGATGTTTTATGAACCCAGAATGGCGCTGGCGGCAATATGGCCTGTGCCCATTGCGCTGGCAATTGTATTTCTGTCCAAAAAGGAACAAGCCTTCTTTACGCACAAGCAGGTTCAGGCAAAGCTCGATTTGAACGAGGGTGTTCAGGAATTTATAGAAGTTTCGCGCGATTTAAAGAGCAATAACGCGGAAATGAAATATGTAAAGGAGCTGGAAGGGAAAATCGGCACGCTCGAAAGGCGTTCGATCGGCAGCGAATTGGGCACGGCGCTATTTGTGGTTTCGGCGCAAATGTTGTTGAAATTCGGTATAGCGACTGTGGCGCTCGCGGGAGGTTCGCTGCTGGTAACGGGAGAAATCACACTGATGCAGTTCTTCTGCTTCCTGCTGGTTGCGTCGCGATTGTACGAGCCCATGGCGGGAACGCTGGTTAATTTGGCGAGCATCAACGCGCTAGGGGAGAATGTAGAGCGCATGCGGCAAATTGCGAATACCAAAGAGCAGACAGGCGAAGCCAGTTTTGAACCCGACGGGTATGATATTACCTTTGAAAACGCGGGCTTTTCCTATGAGGATGGCAAAACTGTGCTTAAAAATGTGTCGTTTACCGCGAAGCAAGGTGAGGGTACGGCGTTGGTAGGACCCTCCGGAGGCGGTAAAACCACAGTATCGCGCCTTGCCGCGCGGTTTTGGGATGTCGATACGGGTCGAGTACTGGTGGGCGGCGTGGATGTAAACAAGGTGGATCCAGAAACGCTGCTGAGTGTTTTCTCCATTGTGTTCCAGGATGTGACGCTGTTTAATAATACCGTAATGG
>JAFUAR010000306.1 GCA_017460585.1 Clostridia bacterium | reverse complement strand
TATCAGGATGTTAACCATTATACCTCCGCGGCCGACCTTGCTATTATTACACGTGAAGCAATGAAGCACGAAGAAATTCGCACGATTGCAAGCACGTATTCCTATACCATGCATATACAGCCCAGGGGAGAATTGCCGCTGCGAACCACCAATAGCATGATTATTCCGACCTCGACTTATTACTATGAGGATTGTATTGGACTCAAGACAGGTACAACTAGTCAGGCGGGCAAATGCTTTGTAGGTGTTGCGGAGAAAGATGGAGCCATGGTGATCACCGTTACCCTTGGATCCGAGACGGACGCAGGAAAATGGACGGATACGAAGCGCTTGTTCAATTATGGATTTACCCGCTATAACTCATACAATTTGGAGCGAATGTTCGAACTGACCTCGGATCGAATTGTAGCCCCGAGGGTTTCCAATGCTTCTAGAACCGATCCGAGCGGAGGCGTATTGCCTTTGAAGCTTGCACAGATCAGCGATCCTGACTATGTTCGATTGATGATGGGTGATTCCGAGGAAATCGTAAGTGCTTCTATGGACGATTTTATCGAACGTTGTCAGGTGACGATTGTAGACCAATTGGTTGCGCCTATACCTGAGGGTAAGCTGGTGGGCAACTTTAGCTACACCGCGCAGGATGGAAGTGTGATCACCGCAGCGCTCATTGCCGCACGCGAAGTGGAAGCGGAGCCGGATCGAATGACGATATACGATCTATTTCCGTTCCTAGGTATATTTAATAACCCGCTGGTGCAGCTTTTAGTACTGATATTACTACTGCTGATCGCTGTAATCATCATCCACTCCATCGCTTCTAGAAAGCGGCAGGAGCGTCATCGCAGAGAGCTTTATGAGCAGCGAAGGCGCGAATATGCGCAAAGAGAACAAAGCGCGCGAAAGAAAGCTTCACGCAAATATCGTGATCGATACGATGATTTATTTGATGATTAATAATCGACAATGGGGGAGATGGATATGGCGAGACTCTGGGTCAAGATGATTGCAAAGCATCGTATCGTTCAGCAAAGCACATTGCCATGCGCATGGGGCGAGGAAGAGTCGGTGCTGCGAGAAATATGCCGCGAGTTGGATATACCCGCTCCGCTTTGGCTCAACAAGCATCGAATGGAATACGATAGTTTTCGTCGAACCATATTTCTGCCAGAGCATTTCATGGAAGATATCCATTTTGATAAACTGGAAATAGAGTTTCTGGAAGATACAAACGCAAAAAGAAAAAGCAACGACCCGAGAAATCAATTTGATGGATTTTAGAAACAATGGCAAAGAGTAAAGTACTATTTGTTTGCAGGGAATGCGGCTATGAAACTACACGTTGGTTAGGAAAATGTCCCGGATGTCAAAACTGGAATACGCTGGATGAACATATTCAGGAACCAGAAGTGCCGATAACGCCAAAAAAGAACAAACGAACGTCAGGGAAGGATACCGAGACGCTAAGAATCGATCAGGTCCCAGAGGATATCATGCAGCGCCATAGCTGTGGAATCGGAGAACTTGACCGCGTACTCGGCGGAGGTATTGTGGATGGGTCTTTGATTCTGGTTGGCGGTGATCCTGGCATCGGAAAATCTACGTTGCTAACACAGGTATGTGCAAATATATCGCGTTCGGGCAGCCGCGTGCTATATGTCTCCGGTGAAGAATCCGCTCGACAGATTCGTCTGCGAGCTAATCGTCTTGGCGCGCAGGATTCAGGCTTTTTTATACTCGCTGAAAATGATATGAGCGTAGTGGAAAAGCGTATGAATGAATTGGAGCCAACCATAATGGTGATCGACTCTATACAGACTATGTATAGACCAGATATGTCCTCTGCGCCCGGAAGCGTATCTCAGGTGAGGGAATGCGCTTCGCAAATGATGTATCTTGCCAAATCGTCTGGCTGCAGCGTTTTTTTGGTTGGACACGTGACAAAAGAGGGGGCAATTGCAGGACCTCGTATTTTAGAACATATGGTGGATGCGGTTCTCTATTTTGAAGGAGATCGCCAGCACCAATATCGCTTACTGCGTGCTGTGAAGAATCGTTTCGGTTCCGTCAATGAATTGGGAATGTTCGAAATGGCTTCGGAAGGTATGATTGAGGTTACGAACCCCAGTGAGGCGCTTCTTTCAGAACGCGCCCACGATGCAAGCGGATGTGTTGTCATGCCCGCAATGGAAGGCAGCAGACCATTGCTTACAGATGTTCAGGCATTGGTTTCCAGCACAGTATTTGGCAATCCAAGGCGCATGGCGAGTGGAATTGATCAGGGAAGGCTGGCTCTTTTGCTCGCTGTAATGGAAAAACGCTCCGGCTATCGACTGTACGATAAGGACGTATATATTAATATCGCGGGTGGAGTGTCCATCACGGAGCCGGCTGCGGATCTCGCGCTTTGTGCTGCAGTGGCATCATCATTAACGAATCGTCCAATCAATGCGAACTGGGCGGTAATTGGTGAGGTTGGTCTCGCAGGAGAAATTCGCGCAGTACCGCAGGCGGATCGACGGCTAGGAGAATGTGCGCGCCTAGGTTTTGATCATATGATGCTTCCAAAGGTAAATCTGCGCGGTATAAAAGTACCCGATGGCGTTGAACT
>JAFUAR010000305.1 GCA_017460585.1 Clostridia bacterium | reverse complement strand
CGGAGAAACAGGACCGTTGCCGGAATAGAGCACGCGCTGCAGGGATGCATCCGCCTCGCCGGAAGCGGTTCTGGAAAGCGCTTGCTGAAAACGCTGCACCGCCGCCATGGTAGCGCTATCAAAGGTGGTATCGGGCGTTCCATCCAAATAGCCCATGATTAAAAGCGCTTTTTCAAGCACGGATACATTACTGCCCGTACTGCCCTTGGAAAGCGTAGCAAATTGAGCGCGACTGAGCTGGGCAATCTGCACAAAGCCCTTGACCCCGTCGATCTGCACATACGCCCATGTATCATTGTATGCGCTTACCGCAACATCCGCGCCTAGATTGAGCGCTTTCGAGCTTGCGGAAGAAGATGCGGTTTCATAAATTTTGGCGCCGTTTCGAACCACGGTAGCGGTAAACGTTTCCTTCTTATACCCCTCCAGCGGATCGTACTTTCCAAGCGAAGACAACTTGCAATAGCCGTTTTTGCCGTTGAATTCTACATAAGCCCACTTTCCGCTGGTCGATATTACATTGATCAGCTTGCCCTTTTTAAGCGTACCCAGCTTAGAGGAAGAGGTGCTGGCTTTGGTATAGATGGTCACGGAGCTCGATGTCACCTTCATGGTAGTCACGGAGATTGGAGCGGAAGTGGGCGCGGGTGTGGGCGTCGGGGTAGATGCCGGCACGGCTTGCGAAAGCTTTAAGGAAGAAACCTTGCAGTAGCCATAGCTGCCGTTTCGCTCCACATACGCCCATGAACCGCTTACGGAGACCACATTCACTTGCGCGCCTTTTTTCAACGTGCCCAATTTGGCGGAGGAAGTACTCGCAGAAGCATAGACCTTCATAGAAGAGGAGGTTACCGTAGCGGAAGTAGTCGGAGATGAACCCATATTGAGCTGGTCGTACGCGATATATCCCCCTACGCCGTTGCGCTCCACGATTGCCCAGCCATTTTCTACATGGATAACGTTGACCTGCATTCCTGCGCTCACCTGAACGCTTTCAGAAGAGGTGCTGGCGGATTTATACACGCGCGTCGCGCTCTTAATCGTAGCGACTTTAGCGACTGCGGAAACGCGCTCCATATCAGAAACGCTGGCGTAGCCCGTTTTGCCGGACCACGATATGCGTGCCGTACTCCCACTGTATTCCAGCACGGATACCACTGTGTATTGGCTTAAAGTGGCTAGCTTGCTGGTTTTTTTCGCGTTGGAATATACTTTCATGGAAGAAGATTTGACAAACGCGGAAAACGTTTCCGCGACAGCAGACGGAAGCGGCAACAACAATAGCGCAATCGCCAGCAATACTGTCAAACTCCTTTGAGCGTTTCTACGAATGTTCATGCGTTTCTCCTTGAGTGGAATGACTGTTGAACCCAGTTCAACCATAAAACGGGCATAGCTTCGCCCATTCAAGCTATATATTCCATAATTATTTCTATTTTCCTGCAAAAATGCTTATGAAAACATTTTGAACGAAATATGTTGAAATATTTTCGTAATAAATAGATCGCTAAAACGCGCTTGCGAGCTTTAGTATGGCGGAGCGGAATATCGTCTCGATGGCAGGCGCGACCACTTCCGCAAATACCCTGCACGTTCTGGGCAAAATACCCTCATTTGCGCTGATTGCCGCGGAATCGGATGTGATTTGTGCGGAGAAAAATTCCGCCCAAGCTTCCGCCGCCTGCATACCGGTCGGTAAACCCGTATCCTCGTCAAACCAATAGCTGCTGGTACTAGAATAGTGACCGTAGCCGGTATCGATGGCGTTATTGGTCATTGCGCCGATCATATCCTGCACCATCATGGAATTTCTGCGCGGCAGAATCCAGAGCGCATCCTGACACACGTAGATCAGCTGCTGGAACGCGTCTTCTTCGGACGCGGTAAGCTTTTCCTGTGAAACATCCGCAAAGGGAGTAAGCAAACGCGTGATTAGGCGTATAGCAAGATTGTCCTCCAGCCCGATCGCAAACGCCTGCTCGCGCAAATACGAAGCGACATCCGCCTTGAGCGCATCCAATGTAACCTGCAACTGGCTCCAATAACGCCGTTCCTCTCCTACCGCGGCGTTATAATCCGCGGCGTGCGCCGATTCATGGAAGAAGGTGTACATATACTGCGAAATCGCCTCGGTTCTAGACATGAACAGCGTATTTCGCGTGAGCGAATAAAATGATATGCCCGTAGTTACGTTTGCGGAGCCATTGCGGCTATACTCAAAAAACGATTCCAAATAAATATTGCGATAGGTCTCCGGAGCGGTCAGGAGGGCGGCTAGGAGCGTACTTACCTGAGTTTCGGGCACATTATCCTGAATGAGCGCATTGCGCAGCAGGTCGACCAAAACGGGCTCGTCCATCGGGTTTTCCCCCGCTTCTAAGAGCGAAAGCGCACGCGCGTAGGCAACTTCCTCTGGCGCATTTGCGTCAATCACCGCAAAGCTCTTTTGAGAAACGCAGCCGTTCTCCGTGCGCACCTCAATGCGCGCCGTGCCAGTCCCTATCGCGGTCATTGTTCCGTCCGATACGCGCACCACGGATGGATTGGATGACGTCCACGTGAAATTGGTGATTGCGGTCGACGGGTTCAACACAGCATTCAATCGGTAACTTTCGCCCAATTGCAACACCGTTTGCGGAAATGAAATCGATACCGATTCCGGCGGAATGGATGCCGCCACTCGAACGGTCAGCTTCGCCTTTTTCCCATTGGCGGTTTTTGCGGTAATGGTCGCCTAGCCAATTTTGTTTCCAGTAATTCTTCCATTTGCGTCAACGGATACGATCTTCTTGGAGGAACTACTCCATTTCAAACTAGTCACCGCAGTATCCGGCGCGATTTGAACGGTAAGCTCGCG
>JAFUAR010000024.1 GCA_017460585.1 Clostridia bacterium | reverse complement strand
TGATTAACGCGGAAAACCCCATTCCTTCAACTTGGGAGGTCGGAAGCCTCGCCGAAGTCAAAGGCGGACAGAAGGTCGCTCGTCGAATTCTGCCCGCATTGAAGGAGATGTTTAACGCGGCGCGCAAGGAAGGCGTCAACCCAATCGTCAATTCCGGCTATCGCACCCGCTCGAAGCAGGAAAAGCTCCTGCAGGAGAAGTACAAGGAGTACATCAAAGACGGTTTGAGCGAGACAGAGGCGCAGGAAAAGGCGCTGGAATGGGTGGCATATCCGGGTACCAGCGAGCATGAAGCGGGTTTGGGCGTGGATATTGGCGCTGCGAAGGGTTCGAAAGATAAGGTGTATGAGTGGATGGCGGAAAATTCGTGGAAGTATGGCTTCATTTTGCGCTACCCCGAAGATAAGACGCAGATCACAGGCATTATCAACGAGCCGTGGCATTTCCGCTATGTCGGCAAGCTTGCCGCGGCGGAGATGCACCAAACTGGTCAATGCTTGGAAGAGTATCTGGAATCAAAGGGTCTGATGCCCGACGGCAACGTGGAAGGCGCGCTGCCCGCAGTAACCGGAAACCTTTTGGATGCGCCCGAAGAGAACGCGAACGGGCTGGATCCGTTGATTTCGGAGAATTAACCATAGCTTTTTTGCAGGGGAACGGGAGAAGAGGGAGAATATGCAAAAGAGGCAGGGTTTTCAGACTCGGCTCGGTTTTTTGCTGGTTAGCGCGGGTTGCGCAATCGGCATCGGCAACGTGTGGAAATTTCCCTACGTGACAGGGGAGATGGGCGGCGCGGTATTCGTGCTGTTTTATCTGCTGTTTTTGGCGATTATGGGTATTCCGGTGTTGACGATGGAGCTTGCGGTTGGTCGTGCCAGCCGTAAGAGCGCGGTGCAGGGCTACCGAGTGCTGGAAAAGCAGGGGAGCAAGTGGCACATACACGGCTGGTTCTGTCTGGGCGGCTGTGCTCTGCTCATGATGTATTATACCACGGTATCCGGTTGGATGCTCAACTATTTCTGGAAGTTTCTGACCGGCGCGTTTGACGGGGTTAGTACCGAAAATGTAGCGGGCGTGTTTGGCGCAATGCTTTCCGATCCGGCGCAGATGGTGCTATTTATGGCGATTACTGTATTTGGCGGTATCGGCGTTTGCGCGCTGGGCGTGGAGAAGGGTTTGGAGCGCATCACCAAGGCGATGATGCTGGGTTTGCTGGGGCTTATTGTGGTACTCGCGTTTCACAGCGTTACGCTGCCCAACGCATCGGCGGGCATTCGCTTTTATTTGCTTCCGGACTTTGCGCGTGCCAAGGAAGCGGGTCTGGGGCGCGTGATTACCGCAGCCATGAATCAAGCGTTTTTCACCTTGAGCCTCGGTATTGCCGCCATGGAGATATTCGGCAGCTATATGTCCGATTCACATACGCTCTTGGGCGAGGCGGTGCGCATTTGTGGTTTGGATACGTTTGTGGCGCTCATGGCGGGGTTGATTCTGTTCCCCGCGTGCTTTGCCTTTGGCGTGCAGCCGGATCAGGGACCGTCGCTCATTTTCATTACGCTGCCCACTGTGTTTGTGAATATGGCGGGCGGTAGGGTATGGGGAACGCTGTTTTTCCTGTTCATGACATTTGCCAGCTTTTCCACGGTTACCGCGGTGTTTGAAAACCTGATCGCCGGCATGATGGATAATTTCGGCTGGAGTCGGAAGCTGTCCGTAGCGTTCAATTTGGTTGTGCTCTTTCTGCTCAGTCTGCCCTGTGCGTTGGGTTACAATTTGTGGAGTAATGTGCATCTGATCGGCGGACGCGATATACTGGATAGCGAAGATTTTATCGTAAGCAACCTGCTGCTCCCGCTGGGGTCGCTCGTGTATTTGCTGTTCTGCGTGCTCAAGTCCGGCTGGGGTTTTGACCGTTATCTGAACGAGGTGAACAAGGGCGCAGGACTGCATATGAGTCCAAAGCTTCGCTGGTACTTGACGCTGGCGCTGCCTGTATTGATATTGGTAATACTGATCAGCGGGCTGATCGGATAGAGTGATTGAATCAACGAAAGGAAATGGATGGCTATGGGAGAGATCCGTCGCGCAGAGAATCGGGATATCCCCGATGTACTAAAACTTCTAGTACAGGTCAATATGGTACATCACAACGGGCGTCCCGATTTGTTCAAGGGACCCGCGACCAAGTATAGCGAGGGGGAGCTCAGGCAGATCTTTCTGAACGATGCCACACCCGTATTTGTGCTGACGGATGAAGCGCAGCGCGTTCTAGGTTACGCGTTTTGCATTTTGCAGCAGCACGTGGGCAGTCAGCTGATGACCGATATCAAGACATTGTATATCGATGACCTGTGCGTAGACGAGGCGTGCAGGGGGCAGCACATTGGCAGTCGGCTGTATCAATACGTATTGGAATATGCCCGTTCCATCGGCTGCTATAACGTCACGCTCAATGTATGGTCTTGCAATGAAAGCGCGATGCGTTTTTACGAGCATTGCGGTCTAAAGCCCCAGAAGGTGGGTATGGAAACTATACTATAAACGGACACAGCTCTTTTTCTTTGTTCCCCCAAAGAATTCTGTACAACACTAAAAAGCCATATAATTATATGCAGGCAGGTCCGAAAGAACCTGCCTGCATTGCCTTTACCAGCTTCCGCCGCCGCCACCGCCGGAGCCGCCGCCGGAGAAACCGCCTCCGCCGCCAGAAGAAGAGGAAGAAGAGGAAGCTTCTCTTTCGCGTTGGAGCGCTTGCTCCGCGCGCTGGATCTGAGCAGATACGCGCTTTTCCACGTTTCGCGCTGCCCAGAAGTGATATGCATATCGATCGTGATAGGATGCATCATAGTATGAGTCATTCTCCAGATCGGCGGCAAACGAGCGATTTCGCAGGAAATATTCCTCAAAAGGCGTTTCAAGATTCATCGCTACGGCAAAAGGCTGAACTTCCAGAAAGTAATTCGGGCGTTCACGCAAAACCGCCTGCAAGGCGTTGTCGTCCGCTGTGGATATGAAGTCGTAAAGCC
>JAFUAR010000304.1 GCA_017460585.1 Clostridia bacterium | reverse complement strand
GCGGCTGGGTGGTCTACACCTACGACGGCGTCCTGAAGGGCTTCGCCTACGACTATTTATAAACGACAAACCAACCCGCGCCCGCGCTTCGAATGAAGCGCGGGCGCTGTCCATAAGGCTGAAGGGGTCGGGTTCATCCGGCCCCTTATCTTTTTCGCGCAATAACCCGGCGTCACAGGATGTACTTGCGCACGTCCTTGCGGTGCAAATCCGTTCCCAGCATACGGTTGACGTAATCCGCGTCGATGTGCACGCTTACCTCGGGCGCGTCTCCGCCGCCCGCGTTGAAGGCGATATCGTTGAGTATGCGCTCCATCAGCGTGTGCAGGCGGCGCGCGCCGATGTTTTCGGCGGTCTCGTTGTCCTGCCAAGCGCACTCGGCAATGGCGGTCAGCGCCGAATCGTCGAATTCAAGCGATACGCCGTCTACGCCCAGCAGCAGCTGGTACTGGCGAATGAGCGCGTTCTCCGGCTGAGTGAGTATGCGCTTGTAATCCTCCACGGAGAGCGGCTGCAAATCCACGCGCACAGGGAAGCGCCCCTGCAGCTCGGGAATCAGATCCGTCACCTTGGATACGTGGAAAGCGCCCGCCGCGATGAACAGAATGTGATCGGTCTTGACCGGACCGTACTTCGTATTTACCGTGGAGCCTTCCACAATGGGCAGTATGTCGCGCTGCACGCCCTCGCGGGATACGTCCGGACCGTGTCCGCCGCCGCGCCCCGCGACCTTATCGATCTCATCGAAGAATACGATGCCGTGCTGCTCCGCGCGCTCGATCGCCTCGGAGTATACGCGGTCCATGTCGATCATGCGCTGCTCTTCCTCCGCCTGCAGTATTTTGCGGGCTTCGCGCACCTCGACCTTGCGCTGCTTGGTCTTTTTGGGCAGTATGCCGCCCAGCATTTCGGTTACGTTGATTTCGATGCCCGGAATCTCCGCCTGCGGACCGGTCTCCTCTACCTCAATTTCCACAATTTCATGCTCCAGCTCGCCTCGGCGCAGTCGGGAGCGCACGTCGTCCTGCTGTACGGCGAGCTGATTCTTGTCCTCTGCGCTGAGTTCGGGCTCCTTCGGTTTGTTGCCGAGCAGTATATCCAGCGGATTGACCGGCTTTTTCTTGACCGAATGGGTGAGCAGTTCCACAATGCGGTCCTCTACGGTCGCGGATGCCGCGGCGCGCACGTTTCTGCCGTATTGCTCCTTGACCAGCCGAATGGAGGCTTCGAGCAGATCGCGGATGATGGATTCCACATCGCGTCCCACATAGCCTACCTCGGTGAATTTGGTCGCCTCCACTTTGACAAACGGCGCGTCCACCAGCTTCGCCAGCCGGCGGGCGATCTCGGTTTTGCCAACGCCGGTGGGACCGATCATCAATATATTTTTTGGGGTGACCTCCTCGCGGATATCCTCCGGCAGCTGCGCGCGGCGGTAGCGGTTGCGCAGCGCCACGGCCACGGCGCGCTTCGCCTCATCCTGCCCGATAATGTATCGATCCAGCTCGCGCACGATTTCGCGCGGGGTTAATTGCGTCATATCAGGAAACTCCTTTCCAAAAGGGGAACGGCGTTCAAGGTCGTTCCGTTTCAATGCGCTCCATTTCCGTTTGCAGCCGCCGCAGTAGGTGCGAAAAGGCGAACCACACGGTTTCATAATGCATGAAATCGAGCATATGCTCATCTACAAACAGCTGGAGCGAGGCGGGAAATTCATCGTCAGATTCCCAGAATTGAACCATAACCGGCAAAAAATCGAATAGGGGAATGCGGTACGCGACGTCGCCCTTGCCCTCCGCAACGCCGTTTAGCGCCTCGCAGGCATCGGCGAGCGCGATACAATGCCCGTCAAACGCCTTTTCAAACCCGCCGAACAGACCGTCCCCCTCCTGCGCGGGCGTGCTGCCCTGTATGGAGGAGATGCTGCGCATATTCACCAAGCGACCGCTCGCGGCGCAATGGGGTTTGGAATAGCACAGTACGTCGTAGATCGTCATCGTCACGTTGTAGTCCGCGTCGCCCAGCGCGCTGAATACGCGCCCGGTCGCGCGGTCAACGGCGTAATCGCGCGCCGCGAAACGAACGTACAGGTTTTCATCGTCGTGCGCAAGGCGGAATTTCTCAATCATTTTGTCCTGATCGTATTTCAGAAATTCTTGCGCCATTTGAAGCTTCATCACTTCGTAATTGGACGGGCGGTTTTGCATGGTCGCTCCTTAAAACGGCTAAACCGATTCCACAATGATGTTGGCGTTGGTATATACGCAGATTTCCGAGGCGATGTGCAGCGCCTGATCCGCGATTTCGCGCGCGGAGAGCTCGGTATTCTGCATGAGGGCGCGCGCGGCGGCGAGCGCGTAGTTTCCGCCGGAGCCGATGGCGAGTATGCCGTCGTCCGGCTCGATGACCTCGCCCGTGCCGGAAACCAGCATTAGGTTATCGCGGTCGGCGCATATGAGCATCGCTTCCAGCTTGCGCATCGCCTTATCCATGCGCCAATCCTGCGCCAGCTCCACGGCGGCGCGGGGCAGATTGCCGGAATACTGGGTGAGCTTATCTTCAAATTTTTCCGAAAGGGAAAACGCGTCCGCCACGCTTCCGGCAAAGCCGATCACCACGCGGTTTTCGTAAATGCGGCGTACCTTGCGGGCGGTGCCCTTCATAATGGTGTGCTCGCCCATGGTCACCTGACCGTCGCCGGCGACAGCGGTCTCTCCGTTGCGGCGTACGGCGCATATGGTGGTGCCCCGAAACGGGCTTCTGGGTTCGGTATCATAACTCATATTGGCGAATCACCTCGTTCAATTGATCGAGAGCGCGCTGGCTCTGCCTTTCGTATCGGTTTCGTTTGCCCTTTATCCGTTCGCCGAGCGGCTCCAATATGCCGAAGTTGGCGTTCATGGGCTGAAAGTTCTTGGTTGGGGTGGTCACATGCCGCGCAAGCGCGCCGAGTATTGTTTTTCCGGTGAAGTCCGGCTCCGGTTTGCCGCATATAGCGCGGCTCAGCCCTATGGCGGCGACCATGCCGCTGGCGGCGGATTCCATGTAGCCTTCAACCCCCGTGAGCTGCCCCGCAAAGCGCAAAAGCGGATCGCCTTTGAAGGCGTAGTTTATTCCCAGCATATCCGGACCGTTCAGGTAGGTATTTCTGTGCATTACCCCGTAGCGCACAAATTCCGCGTGCTCCAGCCCGGGAATCATGGAAAACACGCGCTTTTGCTCGCCCCATTTCAGGCGGGTTTGGAAGCCGACCAAATTATAGAGCGTGCCGGCTTCGTTTTCCTGCCGAAGCTGCACCACGGCGTAGGGCTCCTTACCCGTGCGCGGGTCGGGCAGACCCACGGGCTTGAGCGGACCGAACGCTAACGTCTGTCGTCCGCGCGAGGCGAGAATTTCTACCGCCAGACAGCCTTCGAATACCAGCTTGCGCTCAAAGTCGTGCAGGGGCGCGAGCTCCGCGTCGATCAGCGCCTCATAAAACGCGTTGTATTCCGCCTCGTTCATGGGGCAATTGAGGTAATCCGAGCCGCGACCATAGCGG
>JAFUAR010000303.1 GCA_017460585.1 Clostridia bacterium | reverse complement strand
GCGGACACTTGGTCCGCGTCCTCGCGGCGTACACGCCGCCGCTGCGGATTGAATGTCGGGGGTCGCAACCCCCGACACCCCCGTGGGTGAATGGTAACCATTTTCGATTGAATTCCTTTTCCCCTTCACTACGGAATGGAACGTTTGCCTCTACCACATTGACGGATTGCATTTACACTTTGTGGAGTACATTTGGACGCATGATGATTCCTTCGAGCATTCCTTTCCTCCATTGAATGTAGATTGCGCGAAATCAAGGATTTCTGCATTATTTCACGTAGCTTAGAATATACCGTTCCAATATTCGCCGCACGCTCTGGTGAATATCCATATCGCCGCCTTTCAGCGCCCATTCGAATACACAACCCTTTACAATGGTGCAAACATCTATACTGAGCACATGGGCATCGGTCTCCTCTTTGAGGATTCCCGCAGCGATCGCAGCTTCCGCCTCGCGCTGACACCGAGCCATAACGGTTCCATCGGCAAAGCAACCGTTTTCCTCGCCCATATAGGCGGACAAAGCCTGATTGCCCGTGGTATAAAAGCTCTTCATAAATTCCTCGCCAAGGTTCAGATATCGGTCGATCAAATAAAAATACAGTTCGCTAATCCGATCTGAAAAATGCTCCAGCGGTGTTTCCAAGGTAAAGCCGTCAAAGGAATCCTCCCGAACAAAATACATCATCAAGTCATCCTTATTCTTGAAATGATGGTAGAACGTGCCGATGGACAGCCCCGTTTCCTCGACAACGCTGCGAACCGTAACCGCATCCGCCCCTTCTCGCATGATGAGCGCGATGGTTGCGTTTATGATTTTCCGCCGTGCATCAATGGGCTCCGCTGTTTTGGACGGACGTCCGCATTTTCTAGGCATTGTCGGATCCTCCTTGAAAAAAATATTAAAACAAGTTCTATAAAACGATTGACATTATAGCAACTCAATCTTATAATGTCAATAGAACGTGTTCTAATAAATGAAGTGAGGTATTACTATGAAGGTCATGTATTGGTCTGACTACGCCTGTCCCTATTGCTACATTGGGGAAACGCACCTGAAAAAGGCGATTGAAAACCTGAAGCTGGACGGCAAGGTTGAAGTGGAAATGCTGGCGTTTGAGCTGGATCCTACGGCTAGCAAATACTATACCGGCACCACGACGGAACGCTTTGCCAAGAAATACGGTTTAAGCATTCAAGGGGCTCAGGAGCGCATTGAGTCCATTTCCCAAATGGGACGCGCGGCAGGGTTAGACTTTCATTATTCAGAAACCCGTTATACCAATACCTTTGACGCCCATCGCTTAACGAAGCTTGCTGGGCAAAAATCCCCAGAGCTCGCAGATCGTTTACAGGAACGCCTGTATAAGGCATATTTTACGGAAGGGCTGGAATTGGCGGATCATGCCGTACTTACGCGCATCGCCATTGAGGAGGGCATGGATCCAAGCGAAGTGAAACAGCTCTTGGAATCGGAACGCTACGCGGATGATGTGCGTTTAGATGAACGGGAGGCGCAGCGCTATGGCGTTCATGGCGTGCCCTATTTCGTTGTAGGAAACAAGTACGCCATTCCCGGCGCGCTGCCTGTGGAATCGATGGAGCGCGTATTAAAGACTGTGTTAGACGAGGAAGAGAGCGCCGCGAAGGTTGCCGAACAGGGTATGGTCTGCGGACCGGATGGGTGCCGTTTCGAGGGATGAGTATGATGGTCTATCAACTTCCAGTGCAAGGTTATTTTCGAGTCAACAGCTACTTCCTGATTGACGAAAACACCCAACACGGTTTTCTGATTGATCCCGGTGCGCAGGGAAATGAAATTGCCCGCATGATTGTGAACAAAGGTTGGACGATTGAGAAAATACTGCTCACGCATGGTCACTTTGATCATATCGGCGGCGTTAAGGCGCTGCAACAACAGTTGGGGCTTCACGCATACATCCATGCAAATGGAAATACATATTTATCCAATCCGCGCCTGAACCTGTCGGCGGTATGCGGAGAATATGTGGTCGTGCCGGAAGCAGAATACTTTAATGATGGCGCAACTTTTTCGCTACAGGATCACACGACGCCCATCCTTCGTGCCATTCACACCCCGGGACACACTCCAGATTCCACCACGTTCTACGATTGGGAAGATGGCATTGCCTTTGTAGGAGACACGATATTCCGGGGAAGCATCGGCAGCGATCAGTACCCCGGGGGAAACAGGCGACAACTGATGAGCAGCATACGGGAACGTATTTTCACTCTGCCCGAAAATACGGTGCTTTATTCCGGACATTCTGAACCAACCACGGTCAAAATGGAAAAGCAAAGATTGGGTCTATAGCCTTTCTTTTAGAAAATAATTGCCTGCAGCCGTATAGCCATTGCAATGATCGCGCAAATATTCGCAAGCAAGGCGGGTAAACGATTTTCCATTCGTTCGAACATTGGTTTTCAAGTTGAAATGCGCTCTTGCGTACTTTGCACTAAGCCCATTCACAGAATCACAAGGGCTGCAAGGGGATTGGCG
>JAFUAR010000302.1 GCA_017460585.1 Clostridia bacterium | reverse complement strand
CGCGGTTTTGACTGAAAGTCAAAACTTGAAAACCCTTTCGGGTTTTCAACCTTGCCACTCCCTCAGGTTTTGCTAAAACCGCTACGCGGTTTCCGGGCGCAAAACCTGCAAGGAAGCGGACACTTGGTCCGCGTCCTCGCGGCGTACACGCCGCCGCTGCGGATTGAACGTCGGGGGTTGCGACCCCCGACACCCCCGTGAGTGAATAGTAACATTTTGCGCGAAAGGAGGAAGTGCGTTTTGCGTTTCTTTATTGCCAATCGGGTTCGGGGCGTTTATAATGGATGCGAAAGTTTGAATGGGGGAAACGGCGCATGAAGACGTTGATTGAGTTATACGATGAGCTTCCCATGGAAAATGTGATGAGCACGGAGGTGTTCCGACCGGAGCGCACGGTATTTATCTGCCCGCCGGAGGTCGCCGCCAATCGCGCGCTGCACGAAACGCTGAGAGCGTATTTTCGGCGACGCGGCGTGGAGGCGCAGCTCGTATTTCAGGAAAGCAGCTTGCTGGACGCGGAGAAGGTGGCGAAATGCCTGAAGCGGGTAATTGCGGAATATCCGGAGTGCGCGCTGGACATTTCCGGCGGCACGGACGCCGCGCTGTTCGCGGGCGGAATGGTCAGCGCGGAGAGCGACATTCCCGTATTTACGTACAGCCGAAAGCGCAATCTATACTTTAATATTCACAATGCGCCTTTTGCGCACCGGTTGACCTGCGGCGTTCGGTTGCGCGTGGAGGACTGCTTTTTGATGGCGGGCGGCGCCATGCGCGAGGGCAGGGTTGATAACGGTATATTGCTGGGCTATACTGACGCAATCGGTGCGCTGTTCAAAATATATATGAACCGGCGGCGCGATTGGACGCGGATTGTGACCTATATTCAGCGCATATCTCAGGCGGGACAGGGCGCGGCGGATGCGACTGCGCTAATGGCGGAAGGGGAAAGAACGGTCAAGGGAGAACGCGGCGCGCGCATAGAAGCGCCCATGGAGGCGCTTGCCGATATGGAAGCGGCGGGGCTGATTCACGCATTGAGCAGCGAAGACGATATGGTGCGCTTTGTATTTTCGGATGCCAACGTGCGCAAATGGCTGCGCGACGTGGGCAGCGTGCTCGAGCTGGAAGTTTGGAAGACCTGCGTGCAGTCCGGCGCGTTTGACGATGTGGTGACCAGCGCCGTGGTGGATTGGGCGGGCGCGCCCGTGCAGGACGGAGTAAGCAACGAAATAGACGTGATGGCGACCAAGGGCGTGATTCCGGTGTTCATCAGCTGCAAGACGTGCGATGTGAAGACCGAGGCGCTCAATGAATTGGCGATATTGCGCGATCGGTTTGGGGGCAAAGCGGCGCGGGCGGCGATTGTGACCGGACAGTCGGGCGGAGCGGCGATGCGGCGCCGCGCGCAGGAGCTGCAAATCGATGTGATCGATGGAAACGATTTGCGCTCCGGAGCGTATAAGGACCAGCTGCCCCAACTTGCAAAGCATAATTTAGGATAACTTATGAGCTTGATTTATAAATTTGATATAACTAATTATACTTTACAAACTTGAGCGCTTGCCTAATTTTAAATATTCGAATTGTCTATTTGGCGTAATTGTTGACAACTGTGGGCTGATGTGTTAATATAATATAAGTTCTATAAGGGCTTTATTTTTTCATCGAACGCGGTTTCGATGCACGAGCGGATTCCAGCAGGGCGATTCCCTGTGGAAAATAAAAGGAGGTATAGACCTATGCGTAAACTCCTCTCTATGCTCCTTGCGCTGGCTATGGTGCTCTCTTTGGGCATGGTAGCTTTCGCCGAGGAAGTGACTGAAGTCGGCACGCCCCGTAATGAGACCCTCATTATGGAAACGCAGACTCCGACCGACGTACCCGGTCAGTTTAACCCCTATATGCTGGGCACCCAGATGGGCTTTGGTATTCATCAGCTGATTACCGCTCACCTGTGGGAGATCGACACCATCGCCGGCGAACAGTTCGGTGAGGTTGCCGCCGATCTGCCTGAGCCGAACGAAGACTTCACCGAGTTCACCGTAAAGGTGCGCGAGGGCATGAAGTGGTCCGACGGCGAAGGCATCACTGCCGACGACGTTGTGTTCACCATGAACATGATCAAGGAGAACCCCGGCATTGGCGCTTCCGCGTACACCAACAGCGTTCTGGATTCCGTGGAAAAGGTTGACGATTACACCGTTCTGTTCCACATGAAGGAGTCCTTCCCGCGTCTGGCGCTCCGCTTCGGCGTTACCATTTGGGGCTGCGATTACTACATCGTTCCCGAGCACATCTACAAGGATGTAGAGGATCCCTCTCAGTTCATGGACAGCGAGCCCGTTACCGCCGGTCCGTACACCGTAAAGGATTACGACCCCAACGGTCAGTGGATTCTGTATGAGCTGCGCGAAGACTGGCTGCAGTCCGCGATGGGCGTTGCCGGTGCCGAGCACTACGGCTTCACCGCCGATCAGGCTCCCGCGAAGTACGTATGGTGCCGCGTTCTGGGCGACGACACCACCCGTCAGATGGCCATGATCTCCAACGAAGTTGACCTCCTGTGCGAAGTCACTCCCGAGATTTTGGACTACATGGTTTCTCAGAATGACAAGATCGCCTGCTGGTACAATGAGTTCCCGTATGCGACCTCCGACGACCCCTGCTCCAAGGGCATTGGCTTCGGCATCGGCACCGGCGCTCCCTATGACAGCGCTGATTTCCGCTGGGCGATCGCTTTGGCGATGGACTTCGATGAGATCTCCCTGTCCATCTTCGACGGCGTAGGTCGCGCCTCTGTGTTCCCGATCATCACCGCGACCACCGCTGGTCAGGAGCTGTATTACAAGCCCCTGCTCGACTGGATCAGCACCTATGAGCTGGATCTGGGCGATGGCACCACCACCACCGTGTGGGATCCCGACTACGCGACCCGTATGGCCGCTGAGCTGGGCATTGAAGGCACCGAAGAAGAGCTGATCGACATGTTCGGCGTTGGCTGCTGGAAGTACAACCCCGAAGCTGCTGAGAAGCTGCT
Organism: Clostridia bacterium; assembly: GCA_017460585.1. Taxonomy (GTDB): domain Bacteria; phylum Bacillota; class Clostridia; order Christensenellales; family Aristaeellaceae; genus Faecivicinus. The sequence continues at coordinate 2,369 of JAFUAR010000302.1, read as the reverse complement.
GGTGAAGGCTGGTCTGGAAAAGCGCGACGACGGCTGGTACTTCAATGACGAGCCCTTCACCGTGCATCTGACCTATCTGGCCGATACCGAGGCGCAGGCGGGTCGTGGCGTAATCGCTGCGTACGACGCTCTGACCAAGTTCGGTCTGAACTGCGAAATCTCTTCCGAATCCTCCGCGACTTGGGATACCATCAACTCCACTGGTGAGTACGAGCTGCGCGGCATTTGGCCCACCGGCTTCATTACCAAGGACGTTTACTCCCAGATCAGCGGTTGGGATGCCGACCTGATCGTGCCCGTTGGCGAGCGCACCGGCGGTCAGGGTACCCGCTGGTACAACGAGCGCGCCACCGAGATCATCCATGAGCTCGCGAAGGTGTCTCCGGATTCCGACGAGTCCTACGAGCTCGGTCTGGAGTTCCTGAAGGTTGCTATCGAAGATATGCCCTTCATCGGCTTCCATTCCGGCGTGAAGTTCGTACCGACCAACAGCACCGTCTGGGAAGGCTATCCGACCGCGGATAACGCCTATAACGGACCGTGGTGGTGGTGGAGCTGCTTCAAGTACATCGCGCCCTACATCACTCTGGTACAGGGCTAATTGTCACTTGAGCTGCCCAATCGGCACTAAGTAGAAACCCTGCACGCGCCGCATGACGCGGCGCGTGCATTTCTTTACCGTAGAATCCTGTTGCGCCCCTAAAGCGGAGCAGGAGGGATGTCGTTCCTAAAGAGAAACGTCGAAAGCAGGCGGAAGCTTTTCCAACGACAATCGGCGATTTCTTCACTTCGCATTACGAAGGGGTGTGGCCAGTGAAATTTTGGAAGTATTTGGGTCTGCGTTTGCTCACGTGGGCTCTGACAATTCTGATTGGCGTGACCTTCATCTTCTTCATTCCGCATATGTTCCCCTCCGATCCGGTGGAGAGCATGATTGGACAGATGCAGGCTCGCTCCGGTCAGATGGATCCTGTGGCGAAGGAAGCGCTGCGTACTTCGCTGAGGGTTCAGTTTGGTTTGGAGGGTTCGCTCTGGCAGCAATACATTTCTTTCCTGTGGAAGGGATTGCTGCACTTTGATTTCGGTCCTTCGCTGATGAGCTATCCTACGCCCGCAGGCGATATCATTGTCCGAAATCTGCCGTACACGGTAGGGTTGTCCATGATTACCACGGTTTTCGCGTGGATCATCGGCAACTTCATAGGTCTTATGGCGGGATTCCGCAAGAACAAGCGCTCTTCCAAGGTGCTGGAATTCATCGCCATTTGCATTTACCCAATTCCGTATTTCATCGTCGCGCTGGTTTTGCAGATTGTGTTCGCCTATATTTTGGGCTGGTTCCCGCTGCAAACCACCATTTTGTACAATAGCGGCACCGCCGCGTTCGTAAGCTCCCTGCTGCGCGCGTCCGTGCTGCCCGGATTGTCCATCTTGCTGCTGGGCACCGGCTGGTGGATTATTTCCATGAAGTCGCTGTCTTCGACCACCTCGGAAGAGGACTTCGTGCTCTATGCCCGCTACAGGGGCTTGACCGAAGGCAAGATTGGCTTCTCCTATGTATTTCGCAATTCCATTCTGACCCAGATCACGGCTTTGGCCATGAGCTTGGGCGGAGTTTTTAACGGCTCGATCATGACGGAGATTATATTCGGTTATCCGGGCGTTGGCACCCTGATTCAGGGCGCGATTATGCAGTCGGACTACAACATGATTCTTGGCTGCATTACCATTTCCATCGTGGCCATTGCCACGGCGACGCTCGTTGCCGACCTGATCTATCCGTTCATTGACCCGCGCATTCGGTACAGCTAAGAGGGGAGGAGAGCGAAAATGAAGAAATTTTGGAAAAACGCCAACTTCCGCCTGAAGCTGGGCTTGATCATGACGCTGTTCTTCCTGATATTGGGCTTTGTGGTATACTTTATACCGCATACCAATCCCTTCCCGAACAATATTCGCATGAAGAATCTGCCGCCGTCTTCGGAGCACTTCTTCGGCACTACTTCGCAGGGTCAGGATATTTTCTGGCTGCTGATCGAGGCGATTCATAATTCCTTGACCATCGGCTTCATCGTAGCCTTTATCGGCACGGTGCTGGGCGTATTCGTCGGTTTGATCGCGGGCTTCGTAGGCGGTTGGCTGGATCGACTGCTCATGGTCATTACGGATACGTTTGTGGTTATTCCCTCTCTGCCGGTGCTGATTATGATGACCTCGCTGATGAAGGGCGGCACTACGGTAATATTGCTGGCTCTGGTGCTGGCGGTGTTCGCATGGGCTTGGCCCAGCCGACAGATTCGTTCCATGGCATTGACCATGAAGGAGCGCGATTTTATTCACACCGCGTGGTTCTCGGGCGAGGGTACCAT
>JAFUAR010000301.1 GCA_017460585.1 Clostridia bacterium | reverse complement strand
CATTGCCGACTATAAAGCCTGTGATATCGTCAGCCGATCGAGAAAGCGCGGCGCGCAGGTGCGCGTGGTGCTCACGGCGCACGCCTGCCAGTTTGTGGCTCCGCTGAGCTTTGAGACCCTGAGCGGCAATCCCGCCTATACCGATAGCTTTGACCGGCGCTACGAGATTGAGCACGTGGCGCTCGCCAAATGGGCGGATGCAATGGTAATTGCGCCCGCAACGGCAAATGCGCTTGCCAAGCTGGCGACCGGCATCGCGGACGACCTGCTTTCTACCACCTGCCTCGCCATGACCTGCCCCATGCTGGTTTGCCCCGCAATGAACAGCGCAATGTGGCGCAACGCCGCCACGCAGGCAAATATGCAAATCCTCATCTCGCGTGGCATCGCGTTTGAAGGACCTGAAACGGGGAATCTCGCCTGTGGCGACAGCGATATCGGGCGTATGTCCGAACCGGAGCAAATTGTAGAAGCGTTGGATCGACTGCTCGCGCTCAAAATGGATTTGGAAGGGCGCAGCGTATTGGTCACGGCGGGTCCTACGGTAGAACGCATCGATCCCGTACGCTTTATCACCAATCGTTCTTCGGGGCGCATGGGTTTTGCCATTGCTGAAGCGGCGCGAGCGCGCGGCGCGCGGGTAACGCTGGTATCGGGTCCGGTCAATCTGCCTACCCCTACGGGAGTAGATCGGGTAGATATTGTGAGCTCGCGCGAGTTGTGCGAAGCGGTATTGGCGCGCGGCGAGAGCTCCGATATCGTGATTCAGGCGGCCGCGCCCGCCGATTATACGCCGCAGACGTTTTCTACGCAAAAGATTAAAAAGGATGGCGGCGGGTTGACGCTTTCACTGGTTCCGACCACGGATATTGCCGCGGAGCTGGGCAGGCGGAAGCGCGAGGGTCAGATATTGGTGGCGTTCGCCGCGGAAACCAACGATTTAGTGGAAAACGCAAGGCGCAAACTTGAAAGAAAAAACGCCGACCTAGTGGTTGCCAACGACGTCACGCAGGAAGGCGCAGGCTTTGGCGGCGATACCAATATCGTTACGCTGGTGACCCGCTTCGGCGCGGACGCGCTGCCCATGCTGAGTAAGCGACAGGTCGCGGACGCGATATTGAATCGCGTGGTTGCGCTCATGGAGGCGTAGCCATGCGATATGCCGATGTGATCGTGGATTTATCGGCGGAGGCGGTAGACCGAGCGTATACCTACGCCGTGCCGGAGCATTTGCCCATTGATGCGGGTTGGCAGGTGCGCGTGCCCTTCGGGGGCAGAACGCTGGAGGGCTTCGTCATTCACTTGAAGGATGAAACCGAGCTTCCCGCGGAAAAGGTGCGCGCAATTCAAAGCGCTGTGTACGATTCGCCGGTTATACTCCCTGAATTGCTGGATTTAGCGGTGTGGATGCACGAGCACTACCTGTGCAATCTAGTGGACGCGCTGCGGCTCATGGTGCCCGCTCAAATGCGTGGCGCGAATATTCGAGCCAAGACCAAGCGCGTCGTTCGCCTGAAGGTATCGAGCGCGGAAGCGGAGCGCTTTATTGCGGAAAACGCTCGCGCAAAGGCGCAGGTCGCCATCGTCAAGCGCTTGTTGGCGGGGGAAATGGAGAGCGCCGGACTTTCGCCTCAGCCGCTTCGTGAGCTCGCGCGAAAGGGTATAGTGATATTCGACCACAGCGAAGTGCGGCGCGTGCCGCATACCCTCAAGCAGACCATTCATAAGGACGCGATTACGCTGACGGACGCGCAGCGTCGGGCGGCGGATACAATTGCGGGCGCGCTGAATGCGGGCGGCGGTCGGTTCCTACTGCACGGAGTAACGGGCAGCGGCAAGACCGAGGTGTACATTCGCGCCATTCAAAGCGCGTTGGAAATGGGTAAAACGGCGATCGTTCTGGTGCCGGAAATCGCGTTGACTCCGCAAATGGTCGCGTGGTTTCACGAGCGCTTTGGCGATACGGCGGCGGTGCTGCACTCCGGTCTATCGGCGGGGGAGCGCTACGATGAATGGAGGCGTATTCGCTTCGGTAAAGCGCGTGTGGTGATCGGCGCGCGAAGCGCCGTGTTCGCGCCGGTGCAGAATATCGGCGTGATCGTGGTGGACGAGGAGCACGAAAGCACCTATCAATCCGATCGAAGGCCCAGATACGACGCGCGAGAGGTCGCGTGGCGTCGCGCGCGCGCCTTTGGCGGCGTGCTGGTACTCGGCAGCGCTACGCCGTCCATCTCCACCTATATGCGGGTGATGCCCGGGGTGCGTCCGGAGAATCGAATCGAGCTGCTCGAACTGCGGCAGCGCGTAACGAAGCGACCGCTTCCGCCCGTGGAGCTGGTAGATATGCGCGGAGAGCTGCAGAGGGGCAACGGGTCGATATTTTCTTCCCATTTGCAAAGCGAGCTGGAGCGCTGCTTGAGCGCGGGCAAACAGGCGATATTGTTCATCAACCGTAGGGGATACAGCACTTTTGTTTCCTGTCGCGCCTGCGGCAAGGCGGTTCGCTGCGATCAGTGCGACGTGACCATGACCTATCACCGCACGGACGAGCGCCTGCGTTGCCACTATTGCGGGCGGGAAATGCCCGTACCCAAGGCGTGTCCCGCCTGCGGCAGCCGCTACATCAAGTATTTCGGCGCGGGTACCCAGCGCGTGGAAGAGGAAGTGCGCCGCCTGTTTCCGGCGGCTTTGCCCATCCGGTTGGATGTGGATACGACTCAGGGGAAGGATGCGCACGAGAAGCTGCTTGCGCGCTTTCGTTCCGGCGAGGCAAACGTATTGATCGGCACCCAAATGGTCGCAAAGGGGCACGATTTTCCTCATGTGACGCTGGTTGGGGTAATCGCCGCGGATCTTACACTCAATCTGCCCGATTATCGAAGCGCGGAGCGCACGATTCAGCTGCTCACACAGGTGGCGGGGCGCGCTGGACGGGCGCAGGATCCCGGCAGGGTCGTCATTCAAACCTACGATCCGGAGCATTACAGCGTG
>JAFUAR010000023.1 GCA_017460585.1 Clostridia bacterium | reverse complement strand
TTGATGCCGATCTTGCTGAACTGGATTGTCGGGCGGCCGACCTCGTCAAACAGCGGGCCGTCCTCCTTCTTAGCGGCTTCCTCCAGCATGGAGGTGATGTCCTCGTCGCGCGCGCCGTCAAATACGGGGGTGGCGACGTGCCAGCCCAGCGCCTTGGCGGCCAGACCCAAGTGCACCTCGAGCACCTGACCGATGTTCATACGGGAAGGCACGCCCAACGGGTTCAAAACGATATCCAGCGGGGTACCGTCCGCCAGGAAGGGCATATCCTCCTCGGGCAGTATGCGGGAAACAACGCCCTTGTTGCCGTGGCGACCCGCCCTCTTATCGCCCACGGAGATTTTACGCTTCTGGGCAATGTATACGCGAACCATCTGGTTGACGCCCGGAGCGAGTTCATCGCGGTTTTCGCGGGTGAATATTTTAATATCTACAATAATGCCGAATTCGCCGTGCGGCACGCGCAGCGAGGTATCGCGCACCTCGCGCGCCTTGTCGCCGAATATGGCGCGCAGCAGGCGTTCTTCGGCGGTGAGCTCGGTTTCGCCCTTCGGCGTGACCTTGCCGACCAGAATATCGTTGGCGCGTACCTCCGCGCCGATGCGGATAATGCCGCGCTCGTCCAAATCGCGCAGCGCGTCCTCGCCTACGCCGGGGATATCGCGGGTGGTCTCTTCCGGACCCAGCTTGGTATCGCGGGCTTCGGATTCGTACTCCTCGATATGGATGGAGGTGTACATATCCTCCTTCACGAGGCGCTCGGAAAGCAATACCGCGTCCTCGTAGTTGTAGCCCTCCCAAGTCATGAAGCCGATCAGGGCGTTGCGACCCAGAGAGATTTCGCCATGGTCCGTGGAAGGTCCGTCCGCAATGGGCTGGCGCTCCAGCACGACCTCGCCCTCGGAGACGATAGGATGCTGGTTGATGCACGTGCCCTGATTGGAGCGGGTAAACTTTTGCAGTTTATAGACGTGGTCGACGTTCTGCTCGTCGCGAATGACGATTTCATCGGCGGTAACGCGGGTGACCGTACCCGCCTGACGCGCCAGCAGCACCACGCCGGAGTCGCACGCCGCCTTGTACTCACTGCCCGTGCCGACCAGCGGCGCTTCGGGGCAGAGCAGCGGAACCGCCTGACGCTGCTTGTTGGCGCCCATGAGCGCGCGGTTCGCGTCGTCGTTCTCCAAGAAGGGAATCATACCAGTGGCGACCGAAATGAGCTGACGGGGAGAAACGTCCACATAGTCCACGCGGGCGGCTTCCACCTCGATAATCTCCTCGCGGCGGCGCACGGTTACGCGGTCCTTCACGAAGTGACGGTTTTCATCGAGCGGCTCGTTCGCCTGCGCGATGACGTACTTATCCTCTTCATCCGCGGTCATGTATTCGATAATATCGGTCACACAGCCGGTCTCCTTATCGATCTTGCGATAGGGAGCTTCAATGAAGCCGTACTCGTTGATGCGGGCGTAGGTCGCCAAAGAACCGATCAGACCAATGTTGGGACCTTCAGGGGTCTCGATGGGGCAGATGCGCGAATAGTGCGAATAGTGCACGTCGCGCACGGCAAAGCTCGCGCGGTCGCGGTTCAAGCCGCCGGGACCCAGCGCGGACAGGCGGCGCTTATGCGTCAGCTCCGCGAGGGGATTGGGCTGATCCATGAACTGGGACAGCTGCGAGGAGCCGAAGAACTCCTTGATCGCCGCCGAAACGGGACGGATATTGATGAGATCCTGCGGGCGCACCTTGTCCGCGTCCTGAATCGCCATGCGCTCGCGCACGACGCGCTCCAAGCGGGACATACCCACGCGAATCTGGTTCTGCAGCAGCTCGCCCACGGAGCGCAGGCGGCGATTGCCCAAATGGTCGATATCGTCGCACTCGCCAATGCCGTGGAACAGACCGAACTGATATGATACCGAAGCCACGATATCGTCCACCAGCACGTGCTTGGGCACGAGCAGCTTGTAATTTTCCTTGAGCGCTTCGTTCAAGGAGGCGCCCTCTTCGCGCACGCGCTCGATAACGCCGATCAGCGTAGGAATATGCACGCGCTCGGTAAAGGAGACCACGGAAGCGTCGTACTGCTTGAGCAGCTCGGGATCGTAGCCCTCCATGAAGGGCTCGAACCACGCAAAGCGGTTGCCGATAATGCGGAAGGTATCTTCCTCCACATTCACGTTCACTTCGTTGATGCCGGCGTTCTGAATTTCATCGGCCTTGGCGTAGGTGATTACATCGCCCGCGTTCGCCAAAATCTCGCCGGTGTAGGGATGGGTCACATCTTCGGACACGGTATGCCCCGCCAGACGGGCGGCAAGCGCCAGCTTCTTGTTGTACTTGTAGCGACCCACGTGCGCCAAATCGTAGCGCTTGGCGTCGAAGAACAGCGCATTCATAAGGCTGGTGGCGGAATCCACCGACGGCGGCTCGCCTGGGCGCAGCTTGTTGTAGATTTCGATGAGCGCCTGATCGTGGCGGGTACGGTAGCGCAGCTCGCCCTTATCGTTTACGGCGGCGGCGTCGCGCGTCAAAGTAGCGCGCACGCGCTCGTCTTCGCCGAACAGGTGAATGATCTCCTCGTCGCTCTCCACGCCCATGGCGCGCAGCAGCACCGTAACGGGCAGCTTGCGCGCGCGGTCGATGCGCGCGAACACCACGCCGTTGGAATCGGTTTCGTACTCGATCCAAGCGCCGCGGTTCGGAATCATCTGCGAGGAATACAGCGCCATACCGGTTTTGTCTATGGTCTTGGAATAGTACACGCCGGGAGAGCGCACCAGCTGCGATACGATGACGCGCTCGGCGCCGTTGATGATGAACGTACCGTGCTCGGTCATGAGCGGGAAATCGCCCATGAACACTTCGGATTCCTTGATTTCCTGCGTGTCGCGGTTGGTGAGGCGCACCGTAACCTTGAGCGGCGCGGCGTAGGTCGCGTCGCGCTCCTTACACTTTTCTACGGTGTACTTGGGCGCGTCGTCCAGAGAGTAATCGGTAAACTCCAGTATCATGGTTTCGCTGAAGTCCGTGATGGGAGAAACATCCGCCAATACCTCGCGCATACCCTCTTTGAGGAAATTGTTGTACGAGTTTTTCTGAACCTCGATCAGGTCCGGAACCGGCAATGCCTCTTCAATGCGGGCAAAGCTCATTCTGGTGCGTTTTCCCACTTCGACAGGATGAACCATACCTTGAATCACTCCTATATTCTGAAGTCGGTCGTTCGTTGAAAACGAGCGTGGAGTGTGAATGCCCTATCCCGTTAATTTTTACCGATTTTCTGCATAAATGCACGGTTTTCGAGCAATTATGCAAAGTGTTGATTAACTTTCAAATCGATAGCGACTTTCAGGGTGACAGACATCCACATTAGATCAGTTTGTTAGTATAACATCCTTTATTTTCCATGTCAACCGCAAGAAACGCCGAAATCGCGGAAATTAATGATAAATTAATCCAATTTCCACGATTTTCGGCGTTCAAAACGATAAAATTATAGAATTATTTCTTGCTTATGAATGTTTGTATTGCAAGATATAATTCATTTTTGATATTCCGCCAGCACCTGCCGCAGCGCGTGCGCCCGATCGATACCGGAAAAGTGCAGCTGGCGCGTTCTGCGAAGCATTTCCCCCAGCTGCGGACCGGGCTGAATGCCCGCCGCGATCAAATCCTCGCCGGTCACCATAGGTCGCCCAAGCGCCTCGCGGTAATCCTGCAGCCGCTCGCGCAGAAACGCCTCGTAGTCCGGATTGTACGGCGCGCTCAGCATACCGCTCGCGTCGGCGCGCGAAAGCAAAATAAGATCCTCCGGACATACGCTCAAATCGAACATCGCCCGCGTCTTTTTCTTTTTCGAATGGTTTGCCGCCAGCATATTGGGGCGCATATGCAGGCTCGCCATATTGCACACGTACTGAATGAGCGATTGCTGCGCGGTGAGGCGGTGCATTTGCGCTTTGACCTTGCACAGCCCATAGGTTTCATGCCCGATGGAGGTAATGCGCCCATCCTCCTCCCTGCGCGTAGTCACGCTCTTGCCCAAGTCGTGAAACAGCGCCGCCAGCATAAAGCCGAACGGCTCCACCGCGCGCGCGCGAAGCTCCGCCGCACAGTCCGCCACGAGCATGGTATGCTCGAACACATCGCCCTCGGGATGGAATTTGGGGTTTTGCGGCACGTTCACGCATTCGCCGAGCTCCGTGAAAAATTCCTTTAAATGGTCCATTTGCATGAGCGAGCGAAACGCGATGGAAGGCTTTTGGGCGCGCAGCAGCGCCTTGCGGCACTCTTCAAACACGCGCTCGCGCGATATATGCGTTACGTCGATTTGGGCGCACAGGCGAAGCGTATCCAAATCAATCCGCGCGTTCAAGCGCGCGGCGAACTGCGCCGCGCGAAATACGCGAAGCGCATCCTCGGGAAAGGTTTTCGGGCTGACGCAGCGAATCACGCCGCTTTTTAGGTCCTCCGCGCCGCCCCAGTGGTCGATCAGCTTGCCGGTTAATATATCGCGCATCATGGCGTTTATGGTAAAATCGCGGCGCATACTCGCCTCGCGCGTGGAGAGATAGGGATTCACGCTAATATCGAAATCGCGGTGCGCCTCGCCCACCTTGCGCTCCGTGCGCGGCATGGCGATATCCATATCGCTATGCCTGAGCCCCAGCACGCCGAAGCTCGCGCCCTTTTCCACCACCTCGCCCAGCGCCGACAGCGCCGCGC
>JAFUAR010000300.1 GCA_017460585.1 Clostridia bacterium | reverse complement strand
ATTATATGAATGATTCTGCCTGCGTCAAGTGGTCAAAGCCGTTTTTAACTCTTCCATAACATCGGAATGGCGGTGGTTAAATTATGTCAATCATCTTACGTTTTTGTGTATCTTGTTGACTTTATGCCGATTCTGGCGTATAATAAATATGTTGTCTAACATCATGTTTGGCGGTTTGGGCCTTTAGCTCAGTGGTTAGAGCAGTCGGCTCATAACCGATCGGTCCGGGGTTCGAAACCCTGAAGGCCCACCATGGTGCGGTAGTTCAGTTGGTTAGAATGCCAGCCTGTCACGCTGGAGGTCGAGGGTTCGAGCCCCTTCCGCATCGCCAACAGGAAGCTCCTTCCATAAAGAAGGAGCTTCGTTGTGTTTTGGAAGTTATCCGTAAAGCGCAGCCCGTTCGCTCAAGGCAAAGCGAACGGGCTGCATTTTCTATTGTGCAAGGAGAAAGCGAAAACACTTTCTATCTTCCTACAAACGCGAAAATGCCCTCGATCATGCCATCGATCAGCAAAAGCTGATAGGCGGGGGTATTGAGCTTGACATCCTCGGCGGGGTTGGACATATAGCCCATTTCCACCAGACAAACCGGCACGGTCGACCAGTTGTTGCCGGTATATTCATCGGTCACGTGCACGCCGGTGTTGTTCGCACCCGTTACCGCGCACATCGCGTCCACCAGCAGCTGAGCGGCTTCGTAGCTCTCCGCCACCTTGCCGTAGGACTTGGATACGTAGGTACCAATGCCGTTCTTACTGGAGGAGCTCGCCGAATTGCAGTGGATGCGCAGCACCAAATCGCAGTTGGCGTCGTTCATCATCTCAGCGCGCTGGCGGTTGGAAATATTCACATCGTGCGTAGTGCGGCTCATGACCACGGTCGCGCCCAGTGCTTCCAACGCATCGCGCAATTGCAGGCTCACATCCAAATTCACCACGTATTCGCTCACGCGCGTCTTTACGCCAGTGCAGCCTGCGGAGACCTTCTTCTTTGTGCGCGAGGACCCGGGCGCCGCCTGTTCGGTGCTGGCGTCCTGATGCGCCTGATGTCCCGGATCAATGCCAATAATAATGCCCTCCAGCCGCTTCTTGAGCAGCTCCGAATCCTCCGGCACCACCTGCACCTCGCATTGCGCCGACAAGTCGTTATCCGTCCAAACGGATATGATCGCCGTGCCTAGCGCCAAGGCGGTCACCGTGCCGTCGGCGGTTACGCTCGCCACACTTTCATCGGAAGAAACCCAGCGCAGCGCGGTGCGCGCGGTTTCCGGTGCGACCGTAGTTCGCAGCTGCTGCGTGCCCTCGGGCGCGAGGTAAATGAGCGTCGCTCCGCGAATGATGACGGAAGCGGGCGTAGTGGTCTGTACCACCGTAACGGTATAAGTCGCCTTTTTCTTATTCGCCGTGGTCACGGTAATGGTCGCCGCGCCCAGCGCGTGCGGCGTAACCACACCCTGCGCATCCACCGTAGCAACCTTCGTCTTGGAGGACTTCCACGTATACGTTGTGCGCGCGGTTTCCGGCGTGAGCACCGGACGCAGCGCCAGCGTCTCGTCTAAACCGATCACCGCGGCGTCCGCCTCGAGTGTTACGGAATCCGGCTTGTAGGGATCCACTACGGTAATCGTTACGGTCGCCTTTTTCTTATTCGCAGTGGTGGCGGTAATCTTTGCCGTGCCTTCCGTCAGGGCGGTCACCTGTCCTCCGCTCACCTGCGCCACCTTGGTTTTAGAGCTCTTCCACGTAAATACCGTTTCGGCTGTATCCGGCGTCAGGCGCGGAGAAAGGCTCAGCGCGTCGCCCACGTTCATTTGAACCGCTGCGGAATCGAACGAAACGCTCACGGGCTTTTTCGGGTCGACCACCGTCACGGTCAGGGTCGCCTTTTGCTTGCCATAGGTCGCGGTAATCTTAGCGCTGCCCTCCGCTTTGGCTACGATCGTGCCAAAAGTGGATATGGCGCACACCTTGCTCTTACTGGTTTTGAGGGTCGCCGTTCCCTGCTCTGCGAAAGTCGCGATCACGGCGCACTGCTCACCCAGATTCAGCGTAAGCTTCGCCTTCTCTCCCGCAGCCAGCGAAACGGATCGCAGCGTGGGCTGCGGCTCCTTGGTGGATTGAGGTTCCTCGGTGGGCTGAGGTTCCGCAGTGAACTGGGGCGCCTCGGTGGGCTGAGGTTCTGCTGTAGAAAGAGACGCCTCGGTAGGTTCGTCGGCAGGCTCCGGCGCATCCGTAGGGTCCGGAGCGGGTATATCAGTCGCCGTAGCTTCTATCGGCGCCTCGCTCGCTTTGGGAACCGCTTCCGTTTCGGTTTCGATGATCGAAGCATCCACTCCCTCCATCCGCGCGGGCAGCGTCCACTGCGTCAGCACCAGACATAGAATGGCGATCATCGCCGCCGTTCGCATAAGTAGATTGCGTTTCATGAGCGTGTTCCTTTCCATGTTATGATTCGCTGACCAACTCGGAAAGCGCTTCCCACTCCTCATATAGCCTTTCGAGCGCTTCCTGCTGTTCTTTGTGCTTTTTAGCGACTTCCTGCGCCTGCACAGGGTCGCGGTAGGTATCCGGATTCGCCATTTCCGCTTCGAGCGAAGCGATTAATGCCTCCGTATCCGCAATTTGCTGTTCGGTCTGCTTGAGCTTTACGCGCGCCTGACGGGCGGATTCCATCTTGACGCGCTCCTTTTTCTTTTCCTTATCCAGCTGCGTGCGGGTCTTGCCCATGAGCGCTTCTTCAACCGCGCCCGCGCTCTCGAGCCGCTTCTTTTCCAAATAGTCGTCGTAATTGCCCAAATATTCGGTCACACCGTCGGGGCGCATCTCAATTACCTTGGTCGCAACGCGGTTGATGAAGTAGCGATCGTGCGATACGGTGAGCAGCGTACCGTCGAAATCCTGCAGGGCGTCCTCCAGCACCTCGCGGCTATCCATATCCAAATGGTTGGTGGGCTCGTCCAGCAGCAGTAGGTTATCCTTCTTGAGCATGAGCTTTGCCAGCGCCACGCGCCCGCGCTCGCCGCCGGAGAGCGTGGATATGGGCTGGTACACATCGTCCCCGGTCAAAAGGAACAGCGCCAAAACGCCGCGCACGCGATCAATTTCAAGGCGCGGAAAGTCGTCCCACAGCTCGTTGAGCACGTCCTTCTGGGGATGCAGCGAGGATTGCAGCTGATCGTAGTAGCCCAAATCCACATTGGAGCCGAACACCACGGTGCCGGTATCGGCGGTTAAGCGGCGGGTAATAATATTGAGCAGGGTGGTCTTCCCCACGCCGTTGGGACCGATGATCGCCACGCGATCGCCCGCGCGCAGGTGCAGATTGAAGCGTTCAAACAGCGTTCTGCCCTCGAAGCCCTTGGATAGATCGCGCACGAAGAGCACATCGTCGCCCGTACGACGGCGCGCCTCGAAGTGGAAACGCACCTTCTGCTCCGATACGGGCTTTTCCAGCCTCTCCATCTTTTCCAAGCGCTTTTCGCGGCTTTCCGCGGCGCGAATGCTCTTTTCGCGGTTATACATACGGTATCGGGCGATAATCGCCTCCTGCCGCGCAATTTCCGCCTGCTGCAGCTTATATTCCTTGATCTGGCGCTCCAAGTTCGCCTGTCTTTGCACGGCGAAGCGATCGTAATTGCCCTCGTACTGCGTAAGGCGCTTCATGGAAAGCTCCGCCATACAGTCGCATACTCCGTTGAGGAAATAGCGATCGTGCGAAATGACGATGACCGTGCCCTTGTATTTGCGCAACGTGTCCTCCAGCCACTCCACGCTGGTCAAATCCAGATGATTGGTGGGCTCGTCCAGCATGAGCAGCTCCGGTTGAGTGAGCAGCAGGCGCGCAAGGCATAGGCGCGTCTTCTCGCCTCCCGAGAGCAGATTGGCGGGCTGCTGTTCCCTGCCCCGGGCAAAGCCCAAGCCCGCCAGCACGCCCTGTATACGGCTGGGCCACTCGTAGCCTCCGGCATCCTCGAAGCGATCGGTCAGGCGGGTATATGCCTGCGAGAGCGCCGCAAAAGCGGTGGGATCATCGTGCTTTTGCGCCATTTCGGCTTCCATATCGCGCAGCCTGCGCTCCATTTCGCGCACCGGCTCGAACACGCGCTCCAGCTCCTGCTGAATGGTTAAATCGGACTGAATGTCCGCATCCTGCGTCAACACGCCGATGCGGGAGCCCTTTGCCAGCGCGACCGTGCCCGTATCCGGCTCCATTGCGCCGGAAATAATCTTGAGCAGCGTAGATTTGCCGCTGCCGTTCACGCCCACCAAGCCCATGCGGCTGCCCGCCTGCAGGGTAAGCGAAACGTCCTTCAATATGGCGTTCATGCCGAACGACTTGGATATATTTTGAAGCGTCAATAGTATCATGGCGTTATTTTCGTTCCTTTATCGGCGCATATATTCGCATTCGCGTGCCCGTATCCTGTATGCGGATATCGCGGGGCAGGCGCGCCAAATGCGCCACACAGTAGATATCGCCCATGGAGCCGGACACATTGGATACCTGAGTGATGAACACCGCCCAGAACCATATCTCCGGCAGCGCCGCCTGTAGAGTCAGCAGCGCCGCTCCCCAAATCAACACCGGCGCGAGGGCGACGATATTGTGCTGCAAACGCGTAAACCACGCGCCACTGCCCGCATAGGCGTATGGCAGGCGAAGACCGTAGCTGGGGCGAACCCCGGATAGCAGCCGCATGAATATGCCGTGCGTCGCCTCGTGCAGCAATATATAGGCAGCGTTCATTATGAGCGTCACCGGCGCCAGCCACCAGTACGCGCGCACGCCTGCCCAAGTGATCACGGGCGGATGCGCAATGAGTGCCCACAGGAGCATGGGCACGGCGACCGCCAGCGCCAAACCGTTCACTATGAGCATTTGCCTGCGGTTGCGCACAAAGTCCATGGTTTCCAAATGGCGGTAGCCCTGAGGCGGAGGCAGCAGCTTCAAGCGTTTTGTCCCTCCCAGCGCCCACTCGCGCCGCAGGGCAGCACGCCGCCCGCCGTTACGGGCAGCACAATCTCATCCGCCGAAACCCTGCCGCCGCGGTTCTTTGCCGCGGTCATACAAAGCATATTGTGCAGCACCGCGGGCTGTAGCCCCGTGGTATAGCTGTTGATCAGCATAAACACCGCGTTTTCAGACAGCAGCTTTTCGCAGGCGGAAACCAACCCGAACAACTCGTTTTCCAGCTTCCATACCTCGCCGCCCGGTCCTCGACCGTAGCTGGGCGGATCCATGAGTATTCCATCGTATGTATTGCCCCTGCGCTGCTCGCGCGCCACGAACTTGAGCGCGTCGTCCACAATCCAACGCACGGAGGTTTCATCAATCTGAGATAGGCGGCGATTGTCGCCCGCCCATTGTACCATGCCCTTCGCCGCGTCCACATGGGTCACCTTCGCGCCCGCCTGCGCGCAGGCGACGGTAGCGCCGCCGGTGTAGCCAAACAGGTTGAGCACCCTCAAGGGGCGATTCGCCCTGCGAATGAGCTCCGCCATCCAATCCCAGTTCGCCGCCTGCTCGGGGAACAGCCCCGTGTGCTTAAAGCCCGTGGGGTGCACGTAAAACCGCAGCGATCGGTAGCCGATCTCCCAGCGCTCCGGCAGCTTGCGGAAGAACTCCCATTCGCCGCCGCCCTTCTGCGAACGGTGATAGTATCCGTCCGGATGCGCCCAGAGCGCGGGCGACTGCTTCGGCCAGAGCGCCTGCGGATCGGGGCGGCGCAGCACGATATCCTTCCAGCGTTCCAGCTTTTCGCCGTCTCCGGTATCCAGCACCTCGTAATCCTTCCACGCGGAGGCAATAATCATATCCGTCCAGCTCCTTTTTGCTTAATGCATTTTCAGTGAGAGCACCTGCATATCCTTGAGCGTTACTCCGTTTTCCACAATGGGCGGATCGTAGTTTTCCGCAAAGAAATTCTTGCGCACATACGCCCTTTGGAAACCGAAGCGCTCGTAAAAGGGAACCGTGCCTTCATCGGTGCCCACCTCCACGCGCTCGCAGCGCCCGTGGCAAAGGGAAAGCAGCTGGCGCACGAGTCGCGAGGCGTAGCCCCTGCCCCGATACTCCTTTGCCGTGGCAATATTGCACAGCTCGATTACGCCGTTGCCCATATCCTGAATGACGGCTGTGCTGGCGGTTTGCCCATCCGCGAGCAATACATACAGCTCGCCGGAATCCAAATAGCGTTCAATCATACGCTCGCTGGGATCGGCTTCCATTAATAGCGGCAGGTAAGCGCGCTTCCCCTGCGATATGCGCCGCACCTCGATGGGCGCGAGCGCGCCGCTCGCCCAGTGCTTGCGGCACAGCGCCACATAGCTTTCGTTTCCGCCCAGCAGAATCTGCTCGCCGGACTTGACCACGCGCCCGTTCATCACGCGGGCGTTAAAGGTCGCCTTGCGCCCGCACCAGCATACAGTTTTGATCTCTTCCACGGTATCCGCCCAAGCCATGAGCCAAGTGCTGCCCTCGAACAAATTGCCCTGAAAATCCGCGCGCAGCCCGTAGCAAATTACTGGAATATCGCGATTATCCACCAAATCGACCAGCTGCCGCACCTGCGCCTTGGTGAGGAACTGCGCCTCATCCACAATAATGCAGTTGCAGCCGGATAGGTCAATGTCGTCCAGCTCCTCGATATAGCGGCATGGCGCGCTCAGCCCCGAGCGAGAGCCCACAATGCGCTCGCCGTCGCGGTGATCGAGACGGGGCTTGAGCATGAGCGCGTTTTGCCCGCGCTCCTGATAATTGTACTGTACCATAATCGCGTTGGCGGTCTTGGAGGAACCCATTGCGCCGTAGCGGAAATAGAGCTTTGCCATGAATCGTCATTCTCCAACAAATATTGTGCCTTGCAGGCATACGGAAACGCCGAATGAATCGACGGCTTCTAATTGAATTTCGACATGGGAGCCGCGCATTCCTGCCCTATGCGGAAATTTGACATTCGTGACCACCCCTCGCGACGCCTTTCTAGGGCAAATCCGCCCATTTGCTTTTTCCCATACGCTTTGTTATAATAAGCGAAAAGTACGAAAACGTGGGGCGAATACAATGACGGACGCGCAGCAGAGAGAAGCCGCCAGACAGTTTTATTACAAGTGGAACGGCAAGGGCAAAGAGGACGAGGACGCCCGCTCCTATTGGATCGACATTCTGGTCAATCTATTTGGAATGGAAAACGCGACCGATCGCATTCAATTTGAAAAGAAGGTCGCCGGCGACAAAAGCAAGAAGCGCATCGACGTATACATTCCGGAAACGCACGTATTGATCGAGCAAAAGTCCTTAGGCATCGCGCTGGATAAGCCGCAAGCGGGGCACGAGGGCAAAACGCCCTACGAGCAGGCGAAGGAATACGACAATCTGCTGCCCTACGCCGAAAAGGCGCGCTGGATCATCACCTCCAATTTCGCGGAAATTTGGATTTACGATATGTCCGTAATGAAGCCCGAACCGAAAATCATCGCGCTAACGGACCTACCCTCCAAATTCCATATGCTCGATTTTCTGCTCAACCGCGAAGTCAAAAAGGTTACGGATGAGATGAAGATATCCCTGCAGGCGGGCGAGCTGGTAGGGACGCTTTACGATGCCTTTCTTTTACAATACAAAAATCCTGAAAGCGACAATACGCTCAAGAGCCTCAACAAGCTGTGTGTGCGCATTGTATTCTGCCTATACGCCGAGGATGCGGGCGTATTCGGCAAAAAAAATATGTTTCACGATTACATGGCGCAATTCGACGCGGTTCACGCCCGTAAAGCCCTGCGCGACCTGTTCCGCGTGCTCAACCAGAAACCCGAGGAACGCGACCCGTACCTTGCGGACGACGACCCCCTGCTCGCGGCGTTTCCCTACGTAAACGGCGGATTGTTCCACGGCGACGATATTGAAATACCCCCGTTTACCGCTGAAATTATGGATTTGCTGCTGCACAAAGCCAGCGATGATTTCGACTGGTCGGAAATTAGCCCCACCATATTCGGCGCGGTATTCGAGAGCACATTAAACCCCGAAACCCGCCGCAAGGGCGGTATGCACTACACCAGCATTGAAAACATTCACAAGGTGATCGACCCGCTGTTTCTAGATGATTTGAAGCAGGAGCTGGCGCAGATCAAAGCGCTGACGGTGGCAAGGACGAGAAACCAGCGATTGCGCGCCTATCAGGATAAGCTGGCGTCGCTCAAGTTCTTGGATGCTAAGTTCCCCGATTCGATACAAGCATGTGATTCCTCGTACTCCCAGAAAGCGGCTTGATACAAGGCTTTTCCAGAATGGAGAGGTCTTTTTCTTTTGCCCAGATATGGCTGGAGCATCCTGTTGAAAGCATCATTCTTCTTTTATGCGCTGGAATAGGCTTTCAAACTATCACATCCTTGAGGAACTTCGGGAGGATCAGGCACTGCTGACCGGGACGGAGGAACTGGAGAAGGAACGGAAGCGGCTGGCGGAGCAGATGAATGTAGATGCGGACGCGGTACAGGAAGCCATCGCGGAAAATGCCAGGGTGGCGCAGAATCAGGAAGAGTACACCATCCGCTACGAAACCCTGTCAGCCCGGTTCCAGGAAACGCAGGCAAAGTACGACGCTGTCACCGCCGAGATTACCCAGCGCGGCATCCGGCGGCGGGAGTTCATGCGGTTCATCCAGTCGCTGGAAAAACTGCCGGATATGGTGACGGAATTCAGCGAGGAGCTTTGGGGCAGTCTGGTGGATCATGTCACGGTGCATAGCAAGGACAACATCATCTTTACCCTCACCAGCGGGATGGAAATCAAGGCTTAATGTAGGCTGGGATTACAGCGCTTCACCTTCGGGTGGGGCGCTTATTTTTGTGGTGGATTTTGGCAGATTTTCATGCTACAATTAGTTAAGTCATTCCTTAACCTGTTTACTGGAGGTGATGTTGGTGCTCAAGAACAACATCGAGCTTGATGTGAAGACAAAATGCATAGAAGAAGGAAAGACCCAGGCATGGGTTGCAGAGGAAGTCGGCACTTCTCCCGCTTACGTCAGTCGTATTGTGAATAACCGGGAGCAGATCGTCAATAAGACGTTCCTCGCCATGATGGATGCGCTGGGCTACGATGTGCGGCTGACATACGAAAAGCGGGAAACAGAACGCTGAGTAAAATCGGGATTTTTCAGTTTATACGAGGAGCAAAGCAATATGATGGAGTTGGAAATTCTCGGTGCAAACCGTTTTGATACTTTTACAAAAACTCGCTCAGGTAGCCGCGCTATTATCATTTGTGACGAGAAAATACTACTTTCACATGAAACCAGGTCAGGTTGGTGGCTGATTCCCGGCGGAGGTCTGGAAGCTGGTGAAACGCCCGAAGAATGCTGTATAAGAGAAGTGGAGGAGGAAACGGGATACATCGTGCAGCCAGTTCAGAAATTCCTAATTCTCTACGAATATTATGAAGAATATCGCTATATCAGTCATTATTTTGCTTGCAGAGTAACAGGTAACGGGCAGATCAATCTGACAGAAGCGGAACAGGAACGCGGTCTTGAGCCTCAATGGATGCCTCTGCAGGAAGCCGTGGATATGTTTTCACACCATCATGATTATACAGATATCAGCGAGGAAAAACGTGGTTCATACCTGCGGGAATACACCGCATTAAGGGAATATATGAAGACAAAATCAGAAATTCCAGTTTGAGGAGGAGATAAACGTGGAACAGATATGGAAAGAGTTATATCAGGCGGCAAAGGCTGTGCAAAATCCCAGAGATATTTCTGAAAGAATCTATGCTGGCGGTGTGGCTGCTGCAATTGAATCCGCAAGCGGTAAGATATATACCGGAGTTTGCGTAGATACGTCTTCTTCTCTTGGAATCTGCGCAGAGCGGAATGCTATGTTCAATATGATCACAAACGGTGAAAATGAGATTAGGCGTGTTTTAGCAATCATGCCAAACGGTAAAACTGGTGCTCCATGTGGCGCATGCAGAGAGTTCATGGCCCAGTTGATGATGGGAAGATATCATAATGTGGAAGTCATGCTTGACTATGAGCATGAAAGGATCGTAACGCTTGACGAATTAACCCCTGAATGGTGGCTATGATTCCAGTTTTCCAAGATGACCGGAGGTCAGTATGAAGCAAATATCGAACAAGGAATATGAGAAGTATCAGCAGTACCTGACAGACCAGCTGCACGGCAGAATTCTGACGCCGGACGGGCTCCGGATCGTTTGCGCCAGTCTGGACAACGATCCCGAGAAGATCGGCAAGCACATGCTGGAGATGCTGGCGAAGTTCAGGATCGAAGGAATTGTGAAATAATCCTGAAATGCGGAGGACGGCAAATTGATTGACTTTCACAAGACGACGGAAGAAGAGAAGTATATTATCTGCGATTGGAAATATGAAGGCGAGTATGCTATATACAACAACCCGCCTTATGAAGAGCAAGTAAAAATGCATCGGGGATTTGCCAACCCGAAAAACAACTTCTATTCATGCACGGATGAAGGT